>JAYWEB010000318.1:0-8937 GCA_043779575.1 Chthoniobacter sp.
TGCAGAGGCCGTCCTGACTTATCCTAGCGAGGTTTTCTCCGCGGGATCGGGAGAAAACATCGCGTCCGTCATGCACCCACATCCGTCTCACCGCACGTCACTTCGCCTCGCCACGACGGGCCTCCGTACCCGCCGGACGGCGCTCGGCCTCACGGCGATGGGAGTCGTGCTCGCCACGGTCTCGGCGCAGGCGGCCAACGGCACTTGGATCGGCGCGTCCAGCGCCATCTGGGGCGACCCCGCAAACTGGAGTTCCGCCTCCGTGCCCGGCGCGGCCGATACCGCCACTTTCAACGGCACGGGCAGCGGCCATACCCCCCTGTTCGTCGGCGGTTCGCCCTCGATCGGGACCATCGTTTTCGATACCTCCAGTGCCGCGAGCTACGACATCGGCAGCGGCCAGACCCTCAACCTCAGCGCAGGTGGCTCCATCGCTCTGACCGGCAGCGTGGCCGTGCCGCAGCAAATCGGGGCCAGCGTAATTCTCGGCACAGCGAACGGCGCGGAAGCCTTCACTTTTTCCAATGCCAGCACGGTTTCCGGCGCGACCTTGTTTGTTACCGGAACCGTCAGCAGCGGACTCCTCACCGGGGTGAAAACACTGACAGTGACCGGTGCGGGGAATACTGAATTTCATGGGAGCATCGCCAACGGGGCGGGTTCGGTGGCCGTGAACAAGACCGGCACGGGGATGCTGAGTTTCCTGCCGGGAACCGTCCTGAGTTTTCAAAACCTGACCGCCATCGACGGAACGATCAATGTGAACGCGCCCCTCGCCGGCGGTGCCGGAACGGCTGTGGTGACGGTGACCAATACCGCGGGGGGCGCAGCGACCGCGCTCAAGTTTGGCTCGGTGAGCCAAAAGCTCGCCTCCCTGACGATCGGGGCCGGCGCGACGGTCACATTCAGCAGCGGCCTGGTGGGCCCTGGCGGCGGCGGTGGCGAAAACTTCGTCTCCGGCAAAGTGACCGTGGTCCCTGAACCGGCCACCAGCGGGTTGCTGCTCATCGGCGCGCTCGGCGTGCTCCGGCGGCGGCGCGCGGCTTAAAAAGTCTCTCCCCTTCCCCGCCGAAAGTTCGGCATCCCGATTTCCCGACGACCCGGGACATCAACCGATGAAGACGCCCGGCCACCGGATGAACTAAGCATCCGATGACCGGACGGTCTTGGTTGGGGCGGCCGGAGCCGCCAGATCGTTAGTCGGCGAGCACGGGCCCGAGACTGGTGTCGCGGGGTGGCTCGTCTTTGGTGGGTTCGGTCATAGTTGGGCGAAACGGATCTAGCTGCAGCCCTGGCTGGTGCCGCACTCGGTGCAGCAGCCGCAGGCTCCGGCGCGGATGACTTTGGTGGAGCCGCAGTTTGCGCATGGATCGGGCATGTAGATCTCGACCACGCCAGCCTTCACGCGCTCGGCGTGGGTGTTGCCGGCGATGGACAGGTGCGGCCCGCCTTCGCTGCCACCTTTGTGCCCGATGATGTCGATGATGCTGGATGCGTCCGTGGCGAGGTCGGACACGGGGCGGTTGGTGCCCTTGATGTCGATCTCGGTCAGTTCCTTCATGGGCAAGTCGGCCTGTCCTTTGTTGGGTGCGGTCGCCTCCTTGTAACCTTTGATGAACTGGCAGCCGAGCCACCGGAAGATGTAGTCGGTGATCGAGGTGGCGTTGCGGATGTCGGGGTTCTTAGTGAAACCGGACGGCTCGAAACGCTGGTAGGCGAACTTTCTCACCAAGGAATCAAGCGGCACGCCATACTGGAGCGAGATGCTGGTCAGGGTGGCGACGGTGTCCATGAGGCCGCCGATGGTGCTGCCTTCCTTGTTCATCTGGATGAACAGTTCGCCGGGGCTGCCGTCCTCAAACATGCCGACGGTGAGGTAACCTTTGTGGCCGGCGATCTCGAATTTGTGGTTGATGGCGACGCGGGTGTCGGGCATGCGGCGGCGGACGGGTTCGTCGGCCTTCTTGCGCAGCTCGGTGATGACACATTCGAGTTCGCCGATGCGCGACTCGATGGCGGTTTTCTCATTCAGCACGGCGTCCAAGTCGGCGATCGCGCTGTCGGTGTTGCCACCCATGCTGGCGGTCTTCTTGACGTTGAGCGGGGCGCAGCGCTTGGAGCCGTCGCGGTAGATGGCGATGGCTTTGAGGCCCAGCTTCCAGCCTTCCACGTAGGTGTTGACGATGTCATCCACGGTGGCGTGCTCGGGCAGGTTGACGGTCTTGGAGATCGCGCCGCTGAGGAAGGGTTGCGCGGCGGCCATCATGCGGATGTGGCCGCGGAAGTGCAGCGAGCGGGTGCCGCGGTGCGCTTTGAAGGCGCAGTCGAAGACCGTCAGATGCTCGGGTTTCAACCCACTGGAAACGGTGGTGCCGTCCTCCTCGGTGACGTCCTCGATGGTGTCAAATTTGTCGATGTGACCGATGATTTTTTCGATCTGACTGGCGGAGTAACCGAGATTGGTCAGCGCGGGTTTCACCGTCTGGTTGACGATCTTCAACATGCCGCCGCCGGCGAGCAGCTTGTATTTCACGAGCGCGATGTCGGGCTCGATCCCAGTGGTGTCGCAGTCCATGAGGAAACCGATCGTGCCCGTGGGCGCGAGGACGGTGACTTGGGCGTTGCGGTAGCCGTGTTTCTTGCCCGCGGCGAGCGCGCCGTCCCAGCACTTCTGGGCCTCTTCCTTGAGGAAACCAAAGCGGTCGCTGCTCTGGATCTGGGCGACATGCGAGCGGTGAAGTTCGATGACTTCCAGCATGTAGGGCTCGTTGGTCGTGTCGGCGGTTTTCGCCACGCCGCTGCAGCGGGTGTCTTTGTAGCCGGGGAATGGTCCCATGCCTTTGGCCATCTTGGCGGAATGTTCGTAAGCATGCCCGGTCATGATGCTGGTGATGGCTCCCGCGAGGGCGCGACCTTCGTCGGTATCGTAGCCGAGGCCGTAGCTCATGATGAGCGCGCCGAGGTTGGCGTAGCCGAGGCCGAGGGTGCGGAAGATGTGCGAGTTCTCCGCGATCTCTTTGATCGGGTAGCTGGCGTTATCCACGATGATTTCCTGCGCGGTGATGAAGATGCGCACGGCGGCCTTGAACCGCTCCACGTCAAAGGCTCCGTCGGCTTTCTTGAACTTGAGCAGGTTGAGCGAGGCGAGGTTGCAGGCCGTGTTGTCGAGAAAAAGATACTCGGAGCACGGGTTGGTGCTGTTCTGCCGGGCGGTGCCTTTGCAGGTGTGCCATTGGTCGATAGTCGTGTCGAACTGGATGCCGGGGTCGCCGCAAAGGTGCGTGCCTTCGGCGATCTTGCGCAGCAGCGTGGCGGCGTCCTTTTTCTCGCAGGGTTGGCCGTCGGTGACGCGCTTGGTCCACCACTCCCTGCCCTCCACGGCGGCGTTCATAAACTCGTCGCTCACGCGCACCGAGAGGTTCTCGTTTTGATACATGATCGAGCCATACGCCTCGCCATTGAACGACGGATCGTAGCCCTGCTCGATGAGCGCCCACGCCTTCTTCTCCTCCTTCGTTTTCGCCTCGATGAATTCCTCGATGTCCGGGTGCCAGTCCTTGAGCGTGTTCATCTTCGCAGCGCGCCGCGTTTTGCCGCCGGACTTCACGACGTTGGCCACCTGGTCATAGACCTTGAGGAAACTGAGCGGGCCGCTGGGCTTGCCGCCGCCGCTGAGCTTCTCGCGGGTCGAGCGGAGGGTGGAAAGATCGCTGCCCGTGCCGCTGCCGTATTTGAAGAGCATGGCTTCGCTCAGCGCGAGGCGCATGATGTCCTCCATGGTGTCCTCGACGGACTGGATGAAGCACGCGCTGCCCTGCGGGTATTCGTATTGTGTCTTGGCGCGCTCGGCCTGGCCGGTCTTGTGATTGTAGTAGTAGTTCCCCTCGCCGCGGCCGGTGCCGACTTTGTACTGGTGCCACAGGCCGACGTTGAACCACACCGGCGAATTGAACGCGCCAAACTGATTCACGCAGAGCCATGTGAGATCGTTGTAGAAAGTCTCGGCGCTTTCCTTGTCCGCGAAGTAGCCATCCTGGATGCCGCAGTCGGTGATCGTGCGGGTGACCCGATGCACGAGCTGCTTCACGCTGCGCTCGCGGCCACCTTTGTAGGGGTCGTTGCCGCGCGCAATGTCGCCGTAAAAATACTTCGACACGGCGATCTTCGTGGCGAGCGCGCTCCACGACTTCGGCACCTCGATGTTCTCCTGCTTGAAGATCGCCTTGCCCGAATCATCGTTGATCTCGGCGGTGCGTTGTTCCCATTCGAGTTCGTCGAAAGGTGCGATGGCTTTCTGGCTGAAAACGCGGGTGAATTTCAGTCCTTCATTGGATGGCCGACGGGAGTCGGCGACGTTGGCGCTCTGCGCGGTGCGGCGGGTCGGTTTCAATTTGATCATGACGTTGCGGTGTTTTGTGAATGGTTCGTGAATAAGTCCTCTGGGGCACCCCAACAGCCTGTGAGTAGGTCGCGAATTTCCAGTGAACCGCAGCCAACAACCACACGATGTGGGGTAAAGGACCAAATAAGACCACAATATGTAGTGGGCGAGAAGAAAAATCTGCGGACACGCCCAAGATTTTCCTGAGAGAAATCGCTTGCCAACCCGGCTGTGAGTAAACCGCGCCGAGCGCGCCTTTGTCGGCGGTTTTCATCGGCTGGAAAACAAGCGCAGACCAAGGTTCCGCGCCGGCCGGTGGGTGCAGCGCTGGATGGGGCAGCGTTCGCAGACGCGGGCCGGATGTTCCTCCGACCGCCGCCGGGCGAAAGTTTTTTGGCTTCACCGAAAATGAACCCGAAATCGGGCTGGCGACTACCCTTTCGCCGCGATCATGCCGCTCTGCCGGGCGTAGTTGAAAATTCCGCCGGCATCGATGACGGGCCGCACTTCGCCGAGCGGCTTGAGCGCATACGTGGTGCCGCCCACGGTGAGCGTGTCGGCGTCGAAGTCGAGCGTGGCGAGGTCGCCGGTCTGCACCTTGTCGCAGAGCCGCTCGGCGGCGTCGTACGGATACAGCTCGCCGGTGGCGACGCAGTTGCGGAAGAAGATGCGCGCGAAGCTTTCCGCGACGACGACCTGCACGCCCGCCGCGCCCAGCGCGATGGGTGCGTGCTCGCGCGAGCTGCCGCAGCCGAAATTCCGCCCCGCGATGACGATCTGAAATTTGCTCTTCAACTCACCCGGCACGACGAATTTCACCGGATACTGATCGTCCGGCAGACCCACCAGCGCGTAGCTGCCGAGCTTCTCGTATTCCTCCGCGATCGTGGGCACGAGCGTCAGGTATTGCGCGGGGATGATCTGGTCGGTGTCGATGTTGTCTTTGCAGACGAAGACGGGGCTGGTGATGGTGTTCGGCATAAGGAGGTGCGGTTAATATCTAAATTTCGGTTTCGATTTCGGAGTCGGGGTCGGCGCGTCGTCCAGCGGACCGATGGGCAGCGGCACATCGTTCACGTCGAAAAGCGGACCGCCCGGCGTGGGCGTGTAGGTGTTTTTCTTGGGGCGTCCGGTGAAAAATTGCGGCTTGGCCGGTTTGCTGCCGCTGCCCGCTTTCGCAGGCGGTGTCGCCGCCGCCGCCGTCTGCGGCGGCGCGGGCTTCAGGTCGTCGCTGGAGACGTAGCCGCCGAGGCCGCTTTCCGTCATGACGTGACAAAAACCCCACGTGCTTTCGAGCATCGTCACCACGGTGCCCTGCGTGAGCGTGGTATCCGGCCCGAAGCTCTGCGCCGGGCCGTATTTGTAGAAAGCCGATTTCGGCGCCGAGATGACGTAGGGCGAGCCGATCTTGACCTGCTTCGTGGCACACCCGCCGAGCGCGCCGAGCACGGCGCTGAGGAGGAAAAGGACGACGAAACGAGGTGGAGGCATGGAGCACAGGCGGCAAGGACGCCGGGGATGCGACACGATACCCGGCTGGCGCGTTCAACTGACGTATTCGCGCGGGTCCGTGATCCGCCCGGTCAGCGCGCTCGCCGCGACCGTGTATGGGCTGGCGAGAAAGACCATGCTTTCCTTGTTGCCCATGCGTCCGGGGAAATTCCGGTTCGTCGCCGAGATGCACTTCATCGGCGTGTTCAGGCGGCCGAAGGTATCCACCGGCCCGCCGAGGCACGCGGCGCACGAGGCGTTTTCCGTCATGCGGACGCCCGCGCTTTCGAGGATCGACCACACGCTCACGCCGTCCCACAGCGTGTCTTTCAACTCCTGCACGACCTTCGTCGTCGCCGGCACGCCAAACGTGTCGATCTTCACCGTCCTGCCTTTCACGACATGCGCGAAGGCGAGAAAGTCGCTCGTCTTCCCGCCCGTGCAGGAGCCGATGTAGGCGCGATCCAGCGTCACATCCATCTCCTTGGCGAGCTTGCGCTGGCCGGGATCGGGATGGCACGCGACGGTCGGCTCCAGCTTCGTCAGGTCGAAAACTTTGTCGTAGATGAAGCTCTGCTCCTGATCCAATTCGACGGGCTCAAACTCGCTCTTCGTCCCGTTTTCCGCCACGCGCTCGCGCACATACGCGCCGGTCTTTTCGTCATACGGAAAGATGCCGTTCTTGCCGCCCGCCTCGATCGCCATGTTCGCGATGGTCATGCGGTCGTCCATGTTCATCGCGTAAACGCCCGGCCCTTCCCACTGCATCGCGCGATACGTCGCGCCGTCGAAGCCGATGTCGCCGATCACGTGCAGGATCACGTCCTTCGCCATCACGCCGGGCTGCATCGCGCCTTCGAGGTAAAAGCGCATCGACTCCGGCACCTTGATGAGCAGCTTGCCCGTGCCGAGGATGAAGCCCGCGTCCGTGTTCCCGATGCCCGTCGCGAACTGATTGAACGCCCCCGCCATGCAGGTGTGCGAGTCCGTGCCGAAAAGGATTTCGCCCGGCCGCGTGTGGCCTTTCCACGGCAGCGTGGTGTGGCAGACGCCGGTGTAGTTTTTCCCATACTGCTGCTTGAGCTGCCCGCGCGAGGCGTCGAACTGCCAGTGCCCGTTCGGGTCGTCGATCACGTCGTAGAAATACGGCAGCCCCTGCTCGCGCGCGAAGTCGCGCAGGATGTCCACGTTGCGGTTCGACAGCGAATCGGCGGTGAAAATGTAGTGGTCCGGGATGATGACCAGTTTCTTCGGATCCCAGACTTTCGCCGCCTGGCCAAACTCCCGCTTGAACACGCCGATCGTCCCCGGCCCGCACACATCGTGCGTCATCAGCACATCCACATTCACCCACACATTGTCGCCCGCCTTGGCGTGCGCCTTGCCGCTCGCGCGGGCCAGGATTTTTTCGGTCAAAGTCATAAGGGCCGGGACTATCCACACGCCCCTCGCGGGTGGCAAACGGAATGTCGCCCGCGCCGCCGGCTACAACCCGAGCGGCGGCATCGTCCGCATGGAGTAGTCCGAGAACGGCAGCCCGTGCGCTTCGGCCACCGCGCGGCAGGTGATCTTCCCGTCAATCAGATTCAGCCCGCCGAGCAGTTGCGGGTCGCGCTCGAAAGCGCCGGGCACGCCGTGGTCGGCGAGCATTTCCACGTAGCGGTAAGTCACGTTCGTGAGCGCCTGCGTGGCCGTGCGCGCGTAGGCGGCGGGCATGTTCGCCACGCAGTAGTGGGTCACGCCTTCCTCCACAAAGATCGGATCCTGATGCGTGGTCGGGCGCGACGTTTCCACGCAGCCGCCCTGGTCGATGGCGATGTCCACGAGCACGCTCCCCGGCTTCATCATGCGCAGCATCTCGCGCGTGATGAGCTTCGGCGCTTTCGCCCCCGGCACCAGCACCGCGCCGATGAGCAGGTCCACCGTCGGCATCAGCTCCAGCAAATGCGCGGGGCTGGAGTAGAGCGTGTGCGCGCTCTGCATGGTGATGTCGAGGAAGCGCATCCGCTCCACGTCCACCTCCAGGATCGTCACGTCCGCGCCGAGGCCCGTGGCCATGCGCGCCGCGTTCACGCCCGCGGAGCCGCCGCCGATGACGATGACTTTCCCCGGCAGCACGCCCGGCACGCCGCCGAGCAGCACGCCTTTGCCGCCGGTGTGCTTCGCAAGAAAGTAGCCGCCCATGATGATGGACATGCGCCCCGCGATCTCGCTCATCGGCTCGAGCAGCGGCAGGCGCCGGTTCACCTCCACGGTTTCATACGCGATCGCCGTGCAACGGCTTGTCATCAGCGCCTCGGTCAGCGGCTTGCTCGCGGCGAGGTGCAGGTAGGTGAAAAGGATCTGCTCCGCGCGCAGCAGCGGGTATTCCTCGGGCAGCGGCTCCTTCACCTTCACGATCATCGCCGCGCGCTCGAAGACCTCCGCGTGCTTCCCCAACAGCTCCGCGCCGACCTTCACGTACTCCTCATCCGCGTAGCCCGAGCCCACGCCCGCGCCGCGCTCCACGAGCACCGTGTGCCCGCGCCGCGTGAGCTGATACGCCGCCCCCGGCAGCAGCCCCACGCGATGCTCCTGCGCCTTGGTTTCTTTCGGTATGCCAATAATCATGCCCCCTTCTCCGCGTTTCTCCGCCAAAGACAAGCGGGGAGTGGGCGGCGTGTCTGTTTGAAAGACCTGCCGTCATCCTGAACGGAGTTTCGCCGCGGACGAAGGCGGGGGCGAAACGCAGTGAAGGATCGCTGACTGTAAAGCGGGCGGAGGCGGTGCGGAGCATGGACGCACATCTCACCCACCGCCTCCGCCCGCTTTACAGTCAGCGATTCTTCGCTCCGTTCCGGTCGCAAAGCCTCCCGGAACTCCGCTCAGAATGACGGCGAGTTTTTCAAACTCCCAGCCGCGCCGAATTGAGCTTGGACGCCGCGCCCGCCTCCGCGAATCTCCCGCGCTCTTCGCCCGCCGGCACCACCACCCGATCCGCATGAATGTCCGCATCGCCTACCAGACCCAGTACGCCTACGCGGAGCCGGTCGGTTTCTCCACGCACCTCTTCCGGCTTTTCCCGC
>JAYWEB010000319.1:0-3608 GCA_043779575.1 Chthoniobacter sp.
CGACTGGCTGGGCTCCGGGCGGATGTGGGGCGTGGTCGCGCTGAACGCGCTGCACCTTTATCCGATCCTCTTTTTGAACCTCACCGCCGCGCTCGCGAACCTCGACCCGGCGATGGAGGAGGCGGCGGAGAACCTTGGCTGCACAGGCTTTCGGCGGTTTCGGCGGATCACGCTGCCGCTGATTATGCCGGGGCTTTTTGCCGGCGGCACCATCGTCTTCATCTTCGCGTTCACGGAGCTGGGCGTGCCGCTGGTCTTCGATCTCACGCGCGTCACGCCGGTGCAGATTTTCTACGGCATCAAGGAAATCGCCGGCAACCCGTTCCCGTTTGCGCTCGTGGTGGTGATGCTCGCCAGCACCGCGCTGCTTTATGCGGCGAGCCAGTTTTTCTTTGGCCAAACGGGGAACGCCATGACCCCGAAAGCCACCACCGGCGGCGGCGCGCGGACGCCGGGCCGGGCCGGGCAATGGGCCTGCGCGCTGGGTTTCGCGGCGGTCACGGCGCTGGCGCTGCTGCCCCACCTCGGCGTGATCTTCGTCTCCTGCGCGGGCGACTGGTATCGCACGGTGCTGCCGGAAAGCTGGACGCTCGACCACTACGCCGCCGCGCTCGGCCACCCGCTCGCCGTGCCGTCCATCATCAACAGCGTGAAATACGCGGCGTGCTCCACGCTCTTCGACATCGTGCTCGGCGTGGCCATCGCCTGCGTCGTCGTCCGCACCACGCTGCCGGGCCGCGCGCTGCTCGATGCGCTGGCCATGCTGCCGCTCGCCGTGCCGGGGTTGGTCCTCGCCTTTGGCTACATCTCCATGACGCAGGATGGCCGCGCCTTCGCGTGGCTGAACCCGTCGAAAGATCCCACGCTCCTGCTCATCGTCGCCTACTCCGTGCGCCGGCTGCCCTACGTCCTCCGCGCCACCGTGGCCGGCCTGCAGCAGACCAGCGTGACGCTGGAGGAGGCGGCGCAAAACCTCGGCTGCCCGCCGCTGCGCACCCTGCGCCGGATCACCTTCCCGCTCATCACCGCCAACGTCCTCGCCGGCGGGCTGCTCGCGTTTTCCTTTGCCATGCTGGAGGTGTCGGACTCGCTCATCCTCGCGCAGAAGCAGCAGCACTTCCCCATTACCAAAGCGATCTACGAACTCTTCCAGCTCATGGGCGAAGGCCGTTTCGTGGCCTCCGCGCTCGGCGTGTGGGCGATGGTCTTCCTCGGCCTCACGATCTTTGCCACCAGCCGGATTCTCGGGAAAAAACTCGGCGCGCTTTTCCGCGTGTAGGTTTGCTGGGCTGCCATTACTTCGCCCGTTCCTGGGCGCGGAGGTCTTTGAGCAGGCGGGCGAAGCCGGCCTCGAAGGGGTCGTGCTCCTTCCAATGCGAGAAGTCGGGGATGAAGTATTCGCGCAGCTCGGTGGCGAAGTCCTTGCCGCTGTCGGCATCGAAGCACTCCCAGTCGCGCAGCGTCTCCATGTCCACCATCCGCAGGGGGAAGAGCTTGCGCTGGCCGCTCTGGCGCTCGGCTTTGCGCAGCTCGGTCATCACCCATTCGCTTTGCAGGCTCGCCCCGGAGAGTCACCGCGGCCGGTGCAGTCGGAGTTCCCGAATCGCAGCACCAACGTATTCCTCCGGCAATTCGATCGTCTCCGCGTTGAGCACGACCACGTCCCGCAACTCACGATTCCCCTCCAGCCACACATCGACGCGTTGATAACCCATGCCGCTCTCCGGCTGGGTCAGCAGGAAAGTGCTCCAAGGCTCGGGTAGTTTGGTCGTGACGCTCATGGCGGGAGGATGTCGGGCGGAAGCGTCACCGTTTTATCTGGCGAGCCCGCCGTGAAGATGACTTCCACACCGCCGCCGGGTTGTCCATAGGCCGGTTGGGCGATTCCGCGCTGGAGTTAGGCGCTCGTTTACGTCGGGATGGCTTCGGTTTAGTCCCGATACACGTCACGGCGGTGGCCGATGACACCGATGGTAATTTGCCGCGCTTTGGTGGCGGCGAAATAGAGGATGCGATAGTCACCCACGCGGATGCGCCAGCCGTCACGGTTTTTAAGCTTCTTGCAGCCGTGCGGAAAAGGATCGTCCTCCAGCGCCAAAATCGCCCGGGCCATGCGCGGCTGCATCGGCGCGGGCAGGCGCGCGAGTTCTTTGCGGGCATCGCGCGCAATCTCGATGCGCCAGCTCACACGCGGATCTTCAGCGTCTTGAGCACGTCGCGGAAGGGTTCGCGCGGCTGCCGCCGGCGGGTCTCCAGAGCCAGCGTGTCGGCCAGGTCTTCGCCGAGCTTCGGATCGGCCACGAGCTTCTGCCAGACGGCTTCCCGCGCCTTCGGTTTCAAGGCTTTGAAAGCCGTCACGAAAATTTCCGCAGTTGCTTCGGTCGCGCTCATGATGCCCTCATGTTCGTCAAGACTTGCCAAGGTCACAAGTCCGAAGACGTGCCACCCGGCAGCCAGTTCGAGGGTCCAGTGTCGTTTAGGGATTGGCGATGCGGATGCTGTCATCGGTGACGAACGCTGCGCGCTCGGCTTCGGGGAGCGGGAGGCCGGGCGGGGTGATTTTTTCGCCGGCTTTTTCCTTGGCAGCCAGCGCTGAGTTGAGTTCCAGCAGAAAGGCCAGCGGGTCAGCCTTCGCAGGCATGGCGTAGGCGGCGCGGGTGGCGGTGTCGAGGCGGGTGTGGGCGGCGCGGAGGGGGTTGGCGCCGGGGGTGTCGAGGGTGCGGTAGAGGGCGCGGAGGGAGTAGCCGAGCTGGGCCATGATCTCGCGGCGCAAGGCGCGCAGCGCCACGGCGGCGGCGGCCACTTCCGCGATCTGCCCCTTCGTCGGTGTCTGCGGCCACGGGAAGGTGTCGAAGACGGTGTCAGAGGTGTAGCGGAAGTCCGCCTTCATCGTGGAGCAGCGGGCGAGAAACCATTGCCAGTGCAGGCCGGAGGAGAGAATGCCGAAGCTGTAATCGTCGGCGAACGCAAAGATCACGAGCTGCGAATCGGCGTGAATCTTCTGGCTCACAAACTCGAAGGTCTGCCGCTTCATCATGCGCGGACAGGCGATGTAGCGCGGGACGCTGTTGATCGCGGCGATGGTGCCGGGCCGGTAGTCGTAGAACTGCCACCACCGCGCGGCGATGCGGGTGTAGCGGGTGACTTCCTTGCCCTGCGCTTTCTTCTCCGCTTCCGCTTTCGCGAGGACCACGGGCATGACGCGCTCCTGCACCCGCGCCCACGGGAGCGCGTAGCTGCGCGCGGCGAATTGATCGCGCTTGGCGAAGTCGATGATCCAGCGCGTGGGGCCGTAGTCTTCCACGAGGTCGCGTCCGATCATGTAGGGGAAAAGGACTTCGCGGTTGCGCGGATCGGCTTTGATAATCTCCGCCGCTTCGTCGGGCGTGAGGAAGAAACCGGCGTTGACCGGGTTCTGGCCGGTGTAGCACTTCTTCGCTTTCTCGTTCGCGATGAGCACCTGCGCGCCGGTGACATCGGTGCCGGTGGAGAGCGCGGGATTGATGACGGGCAGCTCGTAGGTCTCCCACGGGCTGTCCACCGAGTCGCCGCGCTGGAAGGTGAGGCGGCAGGTCCGGGGAGCACACGCGTCCCGCGTGTTGGTCGCG
>JAYWEB010000320.1:0-8916 GCA_043779575.1 Chthoniobacter sp.
TTGGCCGCCCAACTCGGAGACCGCGTGACCGCAAGTCTGGAATACGAAACCCATCTTTTCCAGGCAGGCGCGAGCGCCCATTTGGGTTCGGTCAAGATCGCGATTTCCTTCTAAGCTGCGGGGGTGACGAAAGACGCCCCAGACCGCCGATCAATCGGCCCGTCGAAGATCCATCAGCCGCTTTTTCCCGCGAGGGAAAAAGCGGCTTCTTCTTGCGCCAGTCCCGCGCCCGGCTCGGCAGGAGTGGCCGGTTGAAAATGGGGGCAAAATTCCTGTTTACAAAATACCGCAGGTCATCTTTCTTCACCGCCCCACGCGCGTAACCTGCAAGTTAAACGCACCGTCGGTCCCTGGGTCGCCGAGTCTTATGCTCGGCGGCTGTCGCGTCAGGGGAAACCCGGTGAAAAATAGAAAGGATGAAGGATGAGGGATGAAGGATGAAGTGAAGGGCCGCGCAGTCGCAGCCTCCGCACTTCATCCTTCATCCTTCCGCCTTCATAATTAAAAAACATGCCCGTTCGTTTAGGACGTTTCGAAATGCCGAAGTCCCTCACCAAAGATGAGGACTCCGCCACAGAAACCTACGCCAAGTTCATCGCCGAGCCCTTTGAGGCCGGCTACGGCCACACCATCGGCAACTCGCTCCGCCGCGTGCTGCTCTCCTCGCTCGAGGGCGCGGCCATCACCTCCGTGAAAATCGAGGGTGCCAACCACGAGTTCCAGACCCTCCCGCACGTCGTGGAGGATGTGACGGACATCGTACTCAACCTCAAGAAGGTGAAGTTCAAGGCCCACGATCACGACGTCCGCAACCTGCGGATCAACGTGAACAAAGAAGGTGCCGTGACCGCCGGCGACATCGAGGACTCCGCGCAGTGCGAAGTGCTGAACAAGAGCCTCGTCATCTGCACGCTGGACAAGAAGCACCGCTTCGAGGCCGAGCTGGAGGTCAAGGTGGGCCGGGGTTTTGCCCGCGGCGATGAAAACAAGCACGCCGACCAGCCGATCGGCGTGATCGCGATTGACTCGATCTTTTCGCCCGTGACCCGCGTGAAGTACGCGGTGGGCAATACCCGCGTGGGCCAGCGCACGGACTACGACAAGCTCGAGATCGAGATCTGGACCGATGGCCGCGTGACGCCGGAGGACGCGCTCGTGCAGGCGTCGTCCATTTTGAAGAAGCACTTCGAGCCGTTCTACGCCTACGACGAAAACGCCGTGGAATTCGACGAAACGCCGCAGGCGCAGAGCCAGGAAAACCAGAAGATGAAGAAGCTTCTGAACATGAGCGTGAACGAGATCGAACTCTCCGTCCGCGCCGCCAACTGCCTGAACAACGCGAACATCACCACCGTCGGCCAGCTCGCCATGAAGTCCGAGGCGGAGATGCTCAAGTATCGCAACTTCGGCAAGAAATCGCTCAACGAGATCAAGGACAAGCTGGTCCAGCTCAACCTCTCGCTCGGCATGAAATTCGACGACGGCCTGGTCGATCCGCAGGGCGCGGACCCGGCCGCCGCCACCGAGGCAGAATAACCACACTCCAGAACCCACCTCATGCGTCACCAAAAAAAGACGGTCAAACTCGGCCGGAAGGAAGGGCATCGGAAGTCGATGCTCGCCAACCTCGCCTGCAGCCTGATCGAGCACTCCCGCATCAAGACCACCCTCGCCAAAGCCAAGGCTGTGAAGCCGATGGCGGAGAAGATGGTCACCCTCGGCAAAAAGAAAACGCTGCACGCCCGCCGCACCGCGCTCGCCGTGCTGCGCCAGGCGGACATCGTGAAAATCCTGTTCGACGACGTGGCCCCGCGCGCCGCGGAGCGCAAAGGCGGCTACACCCGCATCATCAAGCTCGGCCAGCGCCAGAGCGACGCCTCCGAGATGTGCTTCATCGAATGGGTGGACGCGCCCGTGCTCGTCGAGACCGCGCTTCCCGAGCCGAAAGCCAAGGCCGTGAAAAAGCCCGCCGCCAAAAAAGCGGACGAGCCGGCGGCTGAAAGCGAAGCCAAACCGGAGAAAAAGCCCCGCGCGAAAAAAGCCGAGAAGAAGACCGAGGAGTAATCCCCGGCTTCGAGAAATCATTCAGGGCGGCGCTCATCCCGAGCGCCGCCCTTTTTGTTTTTTTGTTTGGGAGCGTCCGGATTTTCGGCTGGGGTGTGCGCGCCCTTCGTTCGCTCCCTTGCGCCTGACGCCCGCTTTTTCCCAGTCCTCCGCCACCCACCACCCAATGACACGCATCATCCTCCTCGCTCTCCTCGCCGTCGCCGTTCCGCTCCGCGCGCAGACCGCGAAGCCCAACATCGTCTTCATCCTCGCCGACGACCTCAGCCCGCATGACCTCGCGTGCTATGGCCGCAAAGACCACGCGACGCCGAACCTCGACCAGCTCGCCGCGCAAGGCCTGCGCTGCACCAGCGCCTACGCCGCGCAGCCCATCTGCTCGCCGTCGCGCGCGGCGCTGCTCACGGGCAAATGTCCCGCGCGTTTGCACCTCACCAATTTCCTCCCCGGCCGCGCCGACGCGCCGACGCAGAAGCTGCTCCAGCCCGTGATCGAGGGGCAGCTCCCGCTGGAGGAAATCACCGTGGCCGAGCTGCTGCACGACGCGGGCTATGTCACTGCGTGCATCGGAAAATGGCATCTCGGCGGCGCGGGCTTTGGGCCGAAAGAGCAGGGGTTCGACTTCGTTTTCGCCGGCGAGGCGAAGACCACGCCGACCGCGGAGGAGGGGAGCAAAGGCGAGATCGGGCTGACCGCGGAGGCGGAGAAATTCATGGAGGCGAACAAGGACAAGCCGTTCTTCCTCTACCTCCCGCACCACAGCCCGCATATCCCCTTTTCGGCGCGGCCCGAGGATGCGGCGAAACATGCGGGCGCGTTCAACCCCGCGTATGCCGATGTCGTCGCGCGGCTCGACGCGGCGGTCGGCCGCATCATGGCCAAAGTCGAGGCGCTCGGCCTCGCGGAGCGGACGATTTTCATTTTCGCCAGCGATAACGGCGGGCTGCACGTGCTGGAATCGCCGGGCACGCCCGCCACGCACAACACGCCGTTCCGCGCGGGCAAAGGATTCCTCTACGAGGGCGGTCTGCGCGTGCCGCTCATCGTCCGCTGGCCGGGCCAGATCACGCCCGGCGTGAATGACACGCCCGTGCTGCTGACCGACCTCATGCCCACGATGCTGGAATGGGGCGGCGTGAACCCCGCGACCGCCGTGGGCCCGCTCGACGGCGTGAGCCTGCTGAAAATGTTTGCCGGCAACGCCCTGCCGCCGCGCCCGCTGTTCTGGCATTTCCCGCATTACACGAATCAGGGCGGCCGCCCCGCCGGGGCCGTGCGCGAGGGCGACTGGAAGCTGGTGGAAAACTACGAGGACGAAAGCGTGGAGCTTTTCGACCTAGCGAAAGATCCCGGCGAAACCACGAATCTCGCCGCGCAGGAAAAGGGGCGCGCGGACGGCTTGCAGAAAAAACTGCGCGAATGGCGCCAGCGCACCGGCGCGCAGGAGTGCGTGCCGAACCCCGCGTTCGACGCCGCCGCGCACGCCGCGCTCTACGTCACGCGCGATCCTTCCCGGCTCACCGCCGCCGGCAAAACCGCCGCGCAACTCGCCGCCGAGTGGCAGCCCTGGCGCGCGGCGATGAACGCCGCCGGGCAAACTGGCAAGCCACGGGTGACGCCCGCGAGCGGCGACATCCGCCTGCACGCCGCCGAGGCCCAGGCGCATGGCGAGAAGCTCCGCTACGAGCCGCAGCCGATGAAGCGCACGCTCGGCTTCTGGGTGAACCAGAGCGACTGGGCGAGCTGGGATTTCGCCGTGGCCCGGCCCGGCAAATATGAAGTGGAAATCCTGCAAGGTTGCGCCGGCGGCGGCTCCGAGGTCGCCGTGGAAATCGCCGGGCAGCAGCTCACCTTCACCGTCGAGAACACGGGCGCGTTTCAGCACTTCATCGCGCGCCGCATCGGCGTGGTCGATCTTCCCGCGGGCCAGCAGACGCTCGCCGTGAAGCCGCAATCCAAGAAAGGCGGCGCCGTGATGGATCTCCGCCAGGTCACGCTGCGCCCGAGTGCGGCGAAATAGGATCGCCCGCCGCAGCCCGGGGTTGCCGCCGCCGCGCGCCCGC
Organism: Chthoniobacter sp.; assembly: GCA_043779575.1. GTDB lineage: Bacteria > Verrucomicrobiota > Verrucomicrobiia > Chthoniobacterales > Chthoniobacteraceae > Chthoniobacter. Next base: position 4,128 of record JAYWEB010000320.1, read on the forward strand.
CGCTAGTCTCCCCGCCATGCCCTCCTTCGACATTGTTTCCGAAATTGACACGCAGGAAATCGACAACGCCATCAATCAGGCGCGCAAGGAACTCGCCACGCGCTTCGATTTCAAAGGCAGCAGCGCGACGATCGAGTGGGAGGAGAAGGAGTCGAAGATCGTGCTCAAGGCCGAGGACGGCACGAAACTGAAAAGCCTGCACGAGATCGTCGTCGGCAAGCTCGCGCGGCGGAACATCGACCTGCGCAACGTGGAGCGGAAAGACGCGGTGATCTCGCCGCTCGGCCACGCCACGCAGGACTTTGTCATCAAACAGGGACTCGACGGCGACAAGGCGAAGGAGATCGTGAAAGCGATCAAGGCCGAGGCGTTCAAAGTGCAGAGCGCGCTGCAGGAGCGGCAGATCCGCGTGTCCGGGAAAAAACGCGACGACCTCCAGGAGGTCATCGCCTTCTGCCGCAGCCGCGACTTCGAGGTCGTACTCGGCTTCAAAAATTTCCGCGACTGACCGCGAGCCGCCCTCCCCAGCCCCACCAACAGCGCTGGCGGCGCAGTTTGAAAAACACGGTCATTCTGAACGGAATTCCCGGTGGGCGGAGGCGGCCGGGAGTGATGCCGCGCACATCCCACCAGACCGCCTTCGCCCACGGAGAGTCAGCGATCCTTCACTGCGGCTTGGTTCGCAAAGCCTCCCAAGCCTCCGTTCAGGATGACGGCGATTTTTCAAACTGCGCGACTACGGCCCTTTCAGGCCAAAGATGCGGGCGAGGAAGCTGAGTTCGTCGGCTTTTTCGTCGATGACTTTGGTCATCGGTTTGCCGCTGCCGTGGCCGGCTTTGGTCTCGATGCGGATGAGCACGGGCGGGCCGTCGGGCGGCTGGCACTCTTGCAGGCGGGCGGCGAATTTGAAGCTGTGCGCGGGGACCACGCGGTCGTCGTGGTCGCCGGTGGTGATGAGCGTGGCCGGGTAGCGCACGCCGGTTTGGAGCCGGTGCAGCGGCGAGTAGGCGAGGAGCGCGGGAAAATCGTCCGCATTGGCGGCGGAGCCGTAGTCGCTGCTCCTGGCCCAGCCGATGGTGAACTTGTGAAAGCGCAGCATGTCCAGCACGCCGACGGCGGGCAGCGCGGCGCCGAACAGTTCCGGGCGCTGCGTCAGGCAGGCGCCGACGAGCAGGCCGCCGTTGCTTCCGCCTTGGATCGCGAGCTTTTCGCGCGCGGTGTATTTGTTGGCCACGAGCCACTCGGCGGCGGCGATGAAGTCGTCGAAGACGTTTTGCTTTTTCGCCTTCACGCCCGCCTCGTGCCAGGCGATGCCGTATTCGCCGCCGCCGCGCAGATTCGGCACGGCGAAGACGCCGCCCATTTCCATCCACACGAGGTCGGTCACGCTGAAGCTCGGCGTGAGGCTGATATTGAAACCGCCGTAGCCGTAGAGCAGCGCGGGCGCGGTGCCATCGAGCACCAGCCCGCGCCGGTGGGTGATGAACATCGGCACGCGCGTGCCGTCTTTGCTCGTGAAAAAAACCTGCTTCGTCTCGTAGCCGGCGGGATTGAAATCCACGCGCGGCTCGCGGAAGACGCTGCTTTTTCCCGTGGCCAGATCGAGCCGGTAGATGGTACCCGGCGTGGTGAAACTGGTGAACGCGTAGAACGTCTCGGGGTCATTGCGCTGGCCACCAAAACCCTCGGCGGTGCCCAGCCCCGGCAGCGTGATTTCCCAATTCGGCGCGGCGGCTTTCCCATCCCACGTCAGCGTGCGCACGAGGCTGTGCGCGTCGCGCAGGTAGTGGCACACGAACTGCCGGCTCACGAGGTTCACGCTCTTCAGCGGCTCGCCGGCCTGCGCGATGATCTCGCGCCAGTCGCCGCGGGCCGGGCGGCGGAGGTCGAGGGCCACGACCCGGCTGCGCGGCGCGGCGAGGTCCGTCTCGAAAAAGAAGAGCGGCCCGTCGTTGTCGATGAAACTGAACGCGGCGTCGAACGCGGGGATGAGTTCGACCACGGGCGACTTCGGCTCGGCGAGGTCCTGGTAAAAGACGAGGTTCTTCGTGTCCGTGCCTTTGCTCACATGGATGACGAGGTAGCGCCCGTCGTCCGTCACGGTGCCGTTGAAGCCCCAGTCGGGGTGATCGCGCCGCTCGTAGATCAGCGCATCCTCGGCCTGCTTCGTGCCGAGTTTGTGGAAGTAAAGTTTCTGCAACTCGTTCACGCCTTTCTTCTCCTCGCCGGCGCGCGGCGCGGCGTAGCGGCTGTAGAAAAAGCCGCTGCCATCCTTCTTCCACGAGGGTGTGGAAAACTTCACCCACTGGACGACATCCGGGCGCTCCGTGTCCGTGGCCACCTCGCGCACATGCCAGTCCTCCCAGTCCGAACCCGCGCGCGAAAGCCCGTAAGCGAGCAGCGCGCCGTCGTCGCTCACGGCGTATCCGGCGAGCGCGACCGTGCCGTCGGGCGAGAGCGTGTTCGGATCGAGCAGCACGCGCGGCTCCGCGCCGGGCGCGTCCGCCACGTAGAGCACGCGCTGGTTTTGCAGCCCGCTATTGTGCAGGAAAAAAAGCCGCCCGCCCTGCTGGAACGGCACGCCGAAACGCTCGTAATTCCACAGCTTCATCAGCCGCTCCCTGATCGGCGCCCGCGCCGGGACGGCGTTGAGAAATGCTGACGTGACCTTGTTCTGCGCCGTCACCCACGCTTTCGTCTCGTCCGAGTTGTCATCCTCCAGCCAGCGGAAAGGATCGGCGATCTTCGTGCCGTGATAGTCGTCCACCTGCGCCGCGTGGCGCGCGGACGGGTAGGTCAGCTTGGGTTCGGCGGCGGGTGTGGGCATGGGGCAAAGGAGGAGCGTGGGGAGGAGCGCGAGCGCGAGCGAATTGAAGCGTCGCCCGCAGATGCCGCGTCCCCGAACCCGGTCATCCTGAGCGGAGTTTCGCCGCGGGCGAAGGTGGCGGGCGAAACGCAGTCGAAGGACCTCTAACTTTTCGCGGGCGGAGGCGGCGGGCGGGAAATGACGAATGACGAATGACGAATGACGAATGAATGACGACCCCCAAAGCCCGAAGCTCGCGGCCAGCATCTTTCCATTCGTCATTCCACATTCGTCATTCGTCATTTCCCTCCCCTCCGCGCCAGAATGTAACCCCGCCCCACCGCCGTCGGCTGATCCTCCACCCACTCGAACCCCGCGCCGTCGAGATACCCGCGCATCTCGGCGAGCGAATAGCATTTTCCCTCGGTGATGTTCATCAGCAGCGCCGAATATTCCGCCACATGCAGCGGCCCCGTTTTCTCCGCGTTGATGTAGGCGTCATGCACGATCAGCAGCCCGCCCGGAGCCAGCGCCGCGTGCGACTTCGCCAGCAGCTCGCGCACGACCGGCTCATCCCAATCGTGCAGCACATTCGAGAGCAGATGCGTGTCGAACCCCGCCGGCCACGCGCCCGCGAACATGTCGCCCGCGATCACCTCCACGCGGTCCGCGCAGCCCTGTTTCGCGATGCACTCCCGCGCGCTGCGGTCCACCGGCGGCTTCTCAAAAACCGCCGCGCGCAGGTGCGTGTGCCGCACCGCCAGCGCGCACGCGTAGATGCCCGAGCCGCCCGCCACATCCAGCACCGCGCGCTGCCCGGCGAGGTCCACTTTGCGCGCCAACGCCGGGCCGAGGAGCAGCCCGCGGCAGTCCATCGCCGCCGTGAACGACTGCGCGAAATCCTCCCGCTCCATGGCCTGCGCCCAAGCCTGCGCGTCGTAGCTCCCCCAGTTCGCCGGTTGCCCCGTCCGCAGCACCCGCAGCATATCGAGCGTGGGCGCGCGGTCCTTCATCGAGACGTAGTACGGCGCGAGATTCCACGGCGAGCCCGCGCTCAGGTGCTCCCGCGCCCGCAGCGTGCAGTGAAAGACGCCGCCGGCCTTGGTCGTCAGCCCCATCGCCGTGAAGAGCGTCATCATCACATCGGCGGGCCGCGGCTGGATGGCGAACTGCGCGCCGATCGCCCCCAGCGTCGCCGGATGCTCCGCCAGCCAGGTGAAGAAATCCAGATGCGCCACCGCCGCCGCCAGCAGATCGACCGCGACGATGCCATCGCGCAGCCGGTAGAGCGGCAGCGGATCGGTGGCGGGTTCGGAAAGGAGGGGGTGGAGCATGGTGGGCGGGCGTTTTACCTCCGGCACCGGACGGGGGCTAGGACGAAAAACCGGGCGCGGAGGCGAGCGGGCGGAAAGGCCGGGGGTGGCCCGGATTCCGTGGATGGCAGAAAATTTTCGACACGCAATTTAGCCGTTGCGCGGCGGCGCTTTACTCATAGACTCCCGCTCCTTTTCCCAAAAACTAACGACTATGTTTCTCGCTGCATTTCTCACCGATTCGGGTCTGGCCCTCTCCATGGTTTGCGCCGCTGTCGGCCTCGGCTTCGCGTTCTACTTGATCAAAACAATCCTGGCCTCGCCGGCGGGGAACGACCGGATGAAGCAGATCGCGGGAGCCATCGAGGAAGGCGCGAAGGCGTATCTCGGGCGGCAGGTGCGGTCGATCGCGGTGGTCGCGGTGGTCGTCGCGGGGCTGGTCGCGTGGTTCAAGGATTTGCCGACGGCGGTGGGCTTTGTGCTCGGGGCGGTGTGCTCGCTGGCGGCGGGGTTCATCGGCATGCGGCTGGCGGTGCTGGCCAATGTGCGCACCGCGCAGGGGGCGACGGTGAACCGGAAGACGGCGATGAAAGCGGCGTTCAACGGCGGCGCGGTGACGGGGCTGCTGGTGGTCGGGCTGGCGCTGCTTTCGGTGGGTGCGTTCTGGGTG
>JAYWEB010000321.1:0-3601 GCA_043779575.1 Chthoniobacter sp.
CGCGCCGCCTTCCGGCCCGAGGTCGAGCACCCAGTCCGCGCATTTAATGACCTCCAGATTGTGCTCGATGATGATCAGCGTGTTGCCCGAATCGCGCAGTTTGCCGAGCACTTCGAGCAGCTTGTCGATGTCCGCGAAATGCAGCCCCGTCGTCGGCTCGTCGAGGATATAGACGGTGCGGCCCGTCGCCTTCTTCGCCAGCTCCGCGGCGAGCTTGATGCGCTGGGCTTCCCCGCCGCTCAGCGTCGTGCCGTTCTGCCCGAGCCGCACGTAACCGAGCCCCACGTCTTCGAGCGCCACGAGCTTGTCGTGGATCTGCGTCACGTTGCGGAAAAAGCGCGCCGCCTCATCCACGGTCAGGTCGAGAATGTCGGCCACGTTCTTGCCCTTGTAGGTGATCTCCAGCGTCTCGCGATTGTAGCGCCGGCCGCGGCAGACCTCGCACTCCACATAGACATCGGCGAGGAAGTGCATCTCGATTTTCTTCACACCATCGCCCTCGCAAGTCTCGCAGCGCCCGCCTTTCACATTGAAAGAAAAGCGCCCCGCTTCGTAGCCGCGGATGCGCGAGGCGGGCAGCCCGGCAAAGAGGTCGCGGATCGGCCCAAACGCGCCGGTGTAGGTCACGGGATTCGAGCGCGGCGTGCGTCCGATGGGTGTCTGGTCGATGACGATCGCCTTGTCGATTTGATCGAGCCCGTGGATCGCCGCGTATTTGCCGGGCCGGTCTTTCGAGCGGTAAAAATGGCGGAACAACGCGCGCCGCAGGATGTCATCGACGAGCGTGGATTTCCCGCTGCCGGAGACGCCGGTCACGCACGTCAGGCAGCCGAGCGGAAAGGACGCGGTCACGCCCTGGAGATTGTTTTCCCGCGCGCCGGTGATCGTCAGCCAGCCGGGATTGTGTTCGTCGTGGCGGTTCTGCGGCGCGACGAATTGCGGGCGGTGCCGCTGCTTCGGCACCGGGATTTTCGCCCGCCCGCTGAGATACTGCGCGGTCAGCGAATCCTCCACCGCGAGCACCTCGGCGAGCGTGCCCTGCGCCACGAGGTAGCCGCCGCGCGCCCCCGCGCCGGGGCCGAGGTCGATGACGTGATCGGCGCAGCGGATGGTGTCCTCGTCGTGCTCGACCACGATGACGGAATTCCCCAGGTCGCGCAGCCGCCGGAGCGTGCCGATGAGCCGGTCATTGTCGCGCTGATGCAGCCCGATACTCGGCTCATCGAGCACATAGAGACAGCCCGCCAAGCCGCTCCCAATCTGCGTCGCCAGCCGGATGCGCTGCGCTTCGCCGCCGCTCAGCGTCCCGCTTTCCCGGTCGAGCGAGAGGTAGCCGAGCCCGACCTCCACGAGAAAACTCAGCCGCGCCGCGATCTCCCGCCGCACTTCGCTGGTGATGAACCGCTGCTGCTCGGTGAACGCGAGCGTCTCCACGAAGCGCAGCGCGTCGGCGATCGAGAGGCGGCAGAATTGATAGATGTTGAGGGATTTCAGATCGCAGATTTCAGATTTCAGATTGGATTTCGCAGCGGTGCCCAATCTGAAATCTGAAATCTGAAATCTGAAATTTGCATCGACCGTCACCGCCAGAATCTCCGGCTTCAGCCGCGCGCCTTCGCACGTCGCGCACGTCCGCCGGCTCATGTATTGGCGGATGCGCTGGCGCGAAAGCTCGCTGTCCGTCGTCTCGTAGAGGTTTTGGAGCGCGGCCACGAGCCCGTCGAACGGCTTCTCCACCTTCTCGCGCTTGCCATTTTCGCCCCACGAAAACGTGAGCACGCGCTTCCCCGTGCCGTAACAGAGCGCCTCATGAAAGGCGGCGGGCAGGCCGTCGTAGGGCGCGTCCATCGAGACGCGGTATTCCTTCGCGAGCGAGGTGAGCACGCCTTGGTAGTAGCCCTGCATGCGCTTGTTCGCCTTGGCCCACGTCGCGACGGCACCCGCGGCGAGCGACTTCTCGCGGTCGGGGATCATCAGGTCGGGATCGCAGACCAGCTCCGTGCCGAGGCCGTGGCACGCGGGGCAGGCGCCGAAGTGCGAGTTGAAAGAGAAATGCTTCGGCGTCAGCGCGGGCAGGGTGAAGCCGGTGTCGGGATTGCTGAAATCGGTCGAGTAGCGGTGGATTTCCCAAGGGGAAGAAAGAGAGACGGAGGGAAGGAGGGAAGGGGAGACGGGGAGTCCCTCTTTCTCTCCGTCCCTCCGTCTCTCCGTCTCTCCCTCACGCGGCCTCTCCCTGAGCACCACCACCTTGCCGCCGCCCCACTTCAGCGCCGTGTCCAGCGAGTCCGCCAGCCGCGTGCGCACGCCTTCGCGAATGACCAGCCGGTCCACGACCACTTCGATCACATGCCGGTCGCCCTTGGTCAGCCGGATGGGCTCGGGCCGCGCCAGCTCGATGATCTCGCCGTCCACCCGCACCCGCACGAAGCCTTCGCGCTGCAGTTTCTCAATTACGTCGCGAAATTCTCCAACTTCGCTTTGCACAATCGGAGCCAGCAGAACGATGCGACTTTCCGCCGGAAAGGCCTCGATCCGGTCGGCGATCTGCTGCGGCGAGAGTTTGAAAACGGGCGCGCCCGTGGCCGGGTCGTGAGGCTGTCCCACAGAGGAAAAGAGCAGCCGCAGGTAGTCGTAAATCTCCGTCGTGGTGGCGATGGTCGAGCGCGGATTTCCGCCCGCGCTGCGCTGCTCGATGGCGATGGCCGGAGACAGTCCTTCAATAAAATCCACGTCCGGTTTCTGCATCTGGTCCAGAAACTGCCTTGCATAGGCGGACAAGCTCTCCACGTAGCGCCTTTGGCCCTCCGCGTAGAGCGTGTCAAAAGCCAATGACGACTTACCAGAACCACTTAAACCTGTGATCACGACCAACTTTTCACGCGGAATCTCCAGGGTGAGGTTCCGGAGATTGTGTTGGCGAGCCCCGGTGATCTTAATTACTTGTGCTGGCATTTCCGCCGTCGGTTCAAACCACAGAGCAGAGCATAACCCCGAATCCCTCTCCAGAGGCAATTAGCGATGTCCGACAAAACTTTCCAAATGACCCGCGAAGAACTCCAAGCCCTTTACGACAAGTTTCGGGATGTGAAGCACGACATCAACAACACGCTCTCCGTCATCATGGCGCTCTCCGAGCTCTCCCAGCGCAACCCCGCGCACTACGAGAAACTGGCCAAAGCCGTGCTCCAGCGCAGCCCCGGCGTGGTGCAGATGATGGGCGATTTTCAGATGATGCTCAGTGCGAAACTCAAGGGTGAGGCTGCTCCCGCGACGAGCATGCCGACCTCGGGAGTTTTCTAAGAGGGTGTACCGGAAGTCGGAATTGAACCGCAGATTACGCGGATTTCAGAATCCCTATCCGCGTTCATCCGCGAAATCTGCGGTCATTTCTCCTCCTCTGCGGACTTCCGGCACACCCTTTGAGAGTGGCGCTGGCGCGCGTGGTGGGCATGGCGCGCGGAGCGACGCCATCCACCAAGCCCCGTGAGTTTTTCAACAGGCTGCTAAGGAAACGCTGATTTAATCGCCGTCCGCTGGAGAAAGGGAAAGTCAAGGGAGCGTGGGGCCAGGCGCTGCGCACCTTTGCGGGCATTGATCTGAG
>JAYWEB010000322.1:0-3598 GCA_043779575.1 Chthoniobacter sp.
GGTCGCGACCACGTTTGGCATCTCCGCGATGCACGGCCCGCACCAGCTCGCCCAGAAATCCACGAGCACCACCTTGCCCCGCATGAGCGTGAGATCCACGTCCTTGCTCGCGGTATCCGTGAACTGCAGCTCCACCGGCTTGGACTTGAGGTCCGCCGTGAGATCGCGTCTCGCGCCGATCTTTTTGGCCGCCTCGGCCACCCTCGCATCGGTGCTGGCCGCGTATTTTTTCAAAAGATCCGCGCCCTCCTTCGTGGGATCCTCGACCAGCGTCCGGAGATCCATGTCCTGCATCTGACTGGAGAGCGGATGGGCGGCATACTTTGCGGCGAAATCGGCCGCGGCCTGATGAAAGGCGATGTAGCTCTCAGGCTTGGTCTTGAATTCGGTCGCGTAGGTCAGCGCGCGCACGAACGCCGCCTCAGCCTTGATCGGTACTGGGGCATCCGCCGCATTGACGATCTCCTCGCACTTCGCGCGCTCCATCACCGGGGCCGGCGGTTGTCCCGCCATGCGGCGCTCCTGCATGCCCGCGCGCAAGGCAAAGAGCTTCGCCTGCCAGCGGCGTCCGTCCTTGGGAAACTCCCTGGCGAAAGCATCCGCCAACTTCTGCTGGCCAGTCAACCAAGTCTGCGCCTGGGCCATCGCCTCCTCGCGGGTCGTCGGTTTCGCGGTCGGCTGCTTCTGGCTCTCCTCGACTTTTCTCCAAGCCGCATCCGCCGGCTGCAACTCGATAGCCGGAGCGGAAGAGGCAGAGGGAGTTGGATCGGCCGCCAGGGCACCGGCGGTCAAAATCATGGAGCAGAGCGTCGGCAGGAGTGGAGGCTTCATAGTCTGGGTCTGTAAAAATGCCGGGCGCTATTCGGCGAGCAGCTTTTCCACACTCGCGGTGAGGGCCGCGCCGCGCAGTTCTGTCTCCCGCAGCATCCCTTTCTTATCCAGCAGCCACGCGGCGGGAATGGACTTGATGCCAAAGCCGCTGCTGATCTTATTCTGCCAGCCCTTGCCGTCGAAATTCTGCGGCCACGTCATGCCATGTTTTTTCATGGCGGCCTCCATCTTGCCTTTGTCCATATCGAGCGAGATGCCCACGATTTCGAAGCCCTTTTCGTGCAGCTTCTGGTAGGCCGCCACCACGTTCGGCATTTCCCCGATGCACGGCCCGCACCAGCTCGCCCAGAAATCCACGAGCACGACTTTCCCGCGCAGCTTGGCCACGTCCACCTCCGCGCCATCCGCCGCGGTGAACTGCAGATCGAGCGGCTTCGTCTTCAGCGACGCCATCTCCTCCTGCTGCGCGATGATCTTTTTCGCCGCCTCCGCGACCTGCTGATCCTTGTCTTCCGCGAGCCGCTTCAGCAGCGCCGCCGCCTCGGGCGTCTTCTCCTGCGACGCCGCCTGCATCTGCGCCCGGCGCATCTGCGGCGCGAGCTTGTGTGTCCCATATTGCGCGAGGAATTCGTCGGCCGCCTTGAACCACGCCACCGCGCTCTCCGGCTTTTCCGGATTGATATCCTCCATCTTCATCATGGTGCGGATGAAGGTCGCCTCGCCCTTCGCATCGGCGGGCGCATCCGCCGCGGCGATGATCGCGTCGATTTCCTGGCCGACCGCCTCCGCGCTGGTCTTGCTCGCCGGCTCCGCGCCGGGAAGCCGCACCAGTTGCAGTGCCGCCTGGAGCGCAATCAACTTCGCCGCGTAGCGCCGCTCATCCTGCGGATACGCCTTGCCAAACGCTTCCGCCGCCGCGCGCTGCCCAGCGAACCACGCCTTCACCACCGCGATCATCTCCTCCTGCGACTTTGGCTGCGCCTTCGGTTCGGCCTTCAGTTCCTCGATCCGCTTCCACAAATCATCCGCCGTTTTATACGCGGAGAAATCCTCCGCCTTGGTCTTCGCCGGCTCATCTGCCGCAGCGGGTTTTTCTGGCGCTTCGGGCTTCTTTTTTTCCGCGGCTGGCAGGTTCAGACTCAGGGTGAAAAGGAGCGCGGTGAGGATGGGTTGCAGTTTCATTGGTTTGAGGGGCGGAACCGTGACAGCGGCTCCCGAAGTGTCGAGCAACATTTGCGCGCCGCGCCCGCCCGTCCGCCGGCTCGTGCCGCACGTTTGCCACTTGGAGTTCGCCCCGCTCCGTCCCTAGCCTGCGCGCCGCCGTTTGGCGCATCATGAAAACCTTCAACGCCTCCCACTTTATCAGCCGCGAACTGAGCTGGCTGGAATTCAACCAGCGGGTGCTCGACGAAGCCCTCGATGCCTCGAACCCGCTGCTCGAGCGCGTGAAGTTTTTCATCATCACCAGCTCGAACCTCGACGAGTTTTTCGAGGTCCGCGTGGCCGGCGTGAAGCAGCAGATCGAGAGCGACGTCGTCGAGCGCAGCGTCGATGGCAGGACCGCCAGCGAAACCTTCCGCGCCATCCGCCGGCGCATCCGCGCGATGGTCGAGCAGCAGTACCGCTGCTGGCGGGAGGAGCTGCTCCCCGCGTTGGCGAAAAACCAAATCCACCTCCTCGACTACCAGCACCTCGAAGCCGCCGACCGCACCTGGGTGGAGCAATACTACCGCGCCAATGTGCGGCCCGTCCTCACCCCGCTCGGCATCGACCCGTCGCACCCCTTTCCCCAGCTCCTGAACAAGTCCCTCAACATCGTCGTCCAGCTCGAAATCACCCGCGACGGCGAGACCGAGCGCCGCCTCGCCGTCGTCCAGGTGCCGCGCGTCCTCCCGCGCCTCGTGCGCCTGCCGCGCGAGGACGACCGCCGCGCTTTCATCTACCTCGGCCACCTCGTCGGGCACTATCTCGCCGACCTTTTTCCGGGGACAAAAATCCTCGGCTTCTGGCATTTCCGCGTCACCCGGAACAGCGAGCTTTACATCGACGAAGCCGACGTGAGCAACCTGCTCAAGGCCGTGGAAAACGAACTCCACAACCGCCGCAAAGGCGCCGCCGTGCGCCTCGAAGTGGACGCCACCTGTCCGCCCGAGATTTACCACTTTCTCCTCGAAACCCTCGAACTCGAAGAGGACGACCTCTACATCATCGACGGCCCGCTCAACCCCGTACGGCTCCTGGCCATCTGCGAGGGCGACCACTCCCCCGAGCTGCGCGACAAACCTTTCGTCGCCCCGGTCGCGCCCGCCTTCCGCGGAGCCAGCGACCTCTTCGCCGTCATCCGCCAGCGCGACGTGCTCGTGCATCACCCTTACGAGAGCTTTTCCAGCGTCGTCGATTTCCTCGAGCAGGCCGCCGCCGACCCGCACGTCCTCGCCATCAAACAAACCCTCTACCGCACCGGCGGCGACCCGCGCATCGTCGGCGCGCTCATGGACGCCGTGCGCAATGGCAAGCAAGTCACCGCCGTCACCGAGCTGAAGGCGCGCTTCGACGAGGCGAACAACATCGCCTGGGCGCGGCGGCTGGAGGAGGCCGGCGTCCACGTCGTCTATGGCATCGTGAACTACAAAGTTCACAGCAAGATCGCCCTCGTCGTGCGCCGCGACGACGACGGCCTGCGCCGCTACGTCCACCTCGGCACCGGCAACTACAACCCCAGCACCGCCCGCCTTTACACCGACCTCTCGCTCTTCACCGCGCAGCC
>JAYWEB010000323.1:0-3596 GCA_043779575.1 Chthoniobacter sp.
GTAGAGCCCGACGGTGCGCGTCCTCTGGTTTGGTCTGCATTTTCGTGTGTTTGGTGTTTTTCGTGGACTCCATCTTGTTTCAATCAGCGCCTCCCTAGAGGGCCGGGGCGGGAGTGGCCGGAGCGAGCGGATCGACCGCGGGCGGCGCCGCCGGAGGAGTCGCACTCGGGGGCGGCGGAAGCTCGCCGGGAATCGCCGGGGGCAAGGGAAGTCCGGGAGTGCCGGTCCCGGTGCCGGCGGGCGGCGTTTCGGTAGCCTTGATGATTTCTTCGGCCGACTTCCCCCGCTTCGCGGGCAGTGCCGCGTAGTAGCTCTTCCGCGGCGAATACATCCGGGTGTATGGGGTGCTCGTCCGGCAGCCGGCGAGACCGAGAGAGAGCAGGGCGAGGGGGAGTAAAAGGAGATGGAAGGAACGAGACATGATTTCGTGTAGGGGTTGGAACTGGTTTTCGTCAATGACGGGAATTGGCCGGGGCCTATTCTTTTCCCGGCGGGAGGCGGCGCAGGGTGAAAGTGCCGCGGTCGTAGCTCGAAGAGTAGTGCGCCATGCATCGGTCGCCGCGGATGCGGGCGGTGTAGCGGTAGGTGCCGCCAAAGATCGCCGGCAGCTCGTGGGTGCCGCGGAAGTCGGTGGGTGAGCCGGGGACGGGCGTGAGCGTCATCGTGTAGCTGCTGGCAAAGGACTTCCAATTGGCGCGGAAGTCGGCGCGCAGCGGGCGGCCGCGCTCCGCCGGCGGCCCCGGCGGAAGCTGCATCTCGGCCAGCACCGCGCGCAGCCGCCCGCCTTCCGGCGCGCCTCCCCGGACGGTGTGCTGGGCGCTCGCCCAGCGGCCCTCCCAACGGGTGACTCCCGAGGTGGGCGCGGAGTTTTCCGCGGCCTGCCATTGGGCGTCGAAGGACGAGCACGCCGCCAGCGCGCCGCAGCCCAGCGCCAGCAGCGCGCGCGAAATCCGGGCGGCGCGCGACGTCATGGTTTCGGCAGGGATTCGAGGAAGGTCCGCATCTCGTCCTTGCTCCCGCGAAACGCGATCACGGAGCATTGTTCGCCGCCCGGCCACAGCGCCGCGACCCACCCATTTTTCTCCATGACCTGGCCCTCTGCCGGCAGCTCCACCCCGAAGTCGGAGGCGCGAAACTCCCAGACCACGGACTCGTGCAGCGCGATTTGATATTGGGCGATCTTCTTTCCGTCTTGCGTGAAAACGCGCGCGCCGATGACGGGCACGCCCGCCAGTGGGGGCGGCGCTTCGTAGCCTTCGTAGCCGCGCAGCAGCAGCCAGTCGCCGAGTTGCGCGGTGGTCGTCTTGACCGGCTCAAACTCGCCCCCGCTCAGCTTGCCCGTCGTTTCCAGCATGCGCTCCACGGCCTCGCGTCCGCGGAAATCGGCCATGCTATCCATGATGAAAAAGCCGATGACGCCGATGATCAGCAGCACCCCGGCGAGCGCGGCGAGGATCGCGGGCGTGCCGAGGTGCGAGCGCAGTTGGGGCGGAGCGCCGCCGCCCGCCGCTTCCTGATGCGCGCCGAGTTTCGCGCGGAGATTATCGGGCGGAGCTAGGCAGCGGATGACCTCCACGAGCGGCGCGTCGAAGTCCGCCTGGGCGCGCAGGCGCTGGCCGAGTTCCGCGTCGCCCTCCGCCACGCGGAGCGCCTTTTGCACGCGGCTCTCCGGCTCGCGTCCCGCACGGTGGCAGCTCAGCAGCAGCGCGGCTTCGGTCGTGTTCATGGTTGCGCGTCGTCCCCCGCGTGCCGCAGCGCCCGGCCGAGCAGCGCGCGCCCGGCGGTGAGCGTGTCGGCGAGGGTCTCGAGGTCCATTTTCAAAAGCTCCGCGATCTGCGCGATCGTGAAAAAATCCAGATAGAACATCGCCAGCGCGCTCCGCTCCGGCTCGGGCAGGGCGTGGAAGCGCTGCGCCAGCAGGAAGGCCTCGATTTTGAGCACGACCGGGGCGGCTCCCGCCGGTTCCTCCGCCCGCAGCAGACGCGGCGCGGCCGGCGGCGAGGACTCGTTGTTTTTCAGACACCGCTCGCGGATCGCCTGAACGAGCCACGCCTGCCGCCCCGTCTCGCTGCGGACCTGATCGAGATGCGTCTCCGCCGCCGCCAGCGTCTCCGCGAGGACCTGCTCCGCGGTCTTTGCGTGGCCGGTGAGGAGCAGCGCAAAGCGGTAAAGCTCGGCGAGGCCGGAGTGGGTGGACGGGGGAGAAATTTGCACGGCGCGCGACCATATGCACGCGCCCCGCGCAGGCTCAAGCGCGGAAAGGGGATGGCGCTGTTCCCCTCGCGTTGACTTGCCCCGTTCGCGTCCCTATCTTCGCGCCCTTTCCCAAAAAACCGCCTTCGTGAAACACGTCCTTTTCGTTTGCACCGGAAACATCTGCCGCAGCCCGATGGCGGAGGGACTGTTCCGCGACGCGGTGAAAAATTTGCCCGGTTTCGAGATCAGTTCCGCCGGGGTGGCGACCGGCTACGGGCAGCCGCCGAGCACGCACGCGGTGGAGGTGCTGCGCACGATGGGGCTGGATATCGCCGGCCAGCGCAGCCAGCCGCTCACGGAGGAGCTGGCGGACGCAGCGACCCACATTTTCGTCATGACGCGCGGCCATCTCGACGCCATCTGCACGTACTTTCCCGAGGCGGCGGAAAAGACGTATCTGATCCGCGAGTTCGATGCCGCCGGCGAGAGCCGCGGCAACCCCGATGTGCCGGACCCGATCGGGCTCGGCCTCGGCGCCTACATGGAGTGCCGCGACACCATTCAACGCAGCCTTCCGGGGCTGCTCCGCTTTCTCCAATCCGCAACTCCAATGAGCACCACACAAACCGCCACCGCACCCACCACCGCCCCGACCACCCGCACTTTGCGCATCGCGCTCGGCGCGGATCACGGCGGCTTCGAACTCAAGCAGACCGTCCACGCGCACCTCACGAAAAAGGGCTACATTGTCGCGGACTTCGGGGCGTTTGCGCCGGACTCGGTGGACTACCCGGATTACGCGGAAACCGTCTGCCAGCATCTGCTCGCGGGCGAGTCGGACTTCGGCATCCTGTTTTGCAAAAGCGGCATCGGGATGAGCATCGCCGCGAACCGCTTTCCGCAGATTCGCGCCGCGCTGCTCGACAACGCCGCCGAGGCCGCGACCACCCGCCAGCACAACAACGCCAACGTGCTCTGCCTCGCCGCCAACCATGTCGCACCGAGCGCCGCGCCAAATATCGTGGAGACGTTTCTGACGACTTCCTTCGAGGGCGGACGCCATGAGCGGCGCGTGGAAAAGCTCGACCACCTCGGCACCTCGAACGCCGCGCATCCATCGCTCGAAGTCGTTGACCCCGAGATTTTCCGGTCGATCGCGGCGGAGCAGCGTCGGCAGTTTGAAAACATCGAGCTGATCGCCAGCGAAAATTTCACCAGCCGCGCCGTGATGGAGGCCCAGGGCTCGTGCCTCACCAACAAATACGCGGAGGGTTATCCGGGCCGCCGCTGGTATGGCGGGTGCGAGCATGTGGATGTGGTGGAGCAGCTCGCCATCGACCGCGCGAAGCAGCTCTTCGGCGGCGATCACGCCAACGTCCAGCCGCACTCCGGCTCGCAGG
>JAYWEB010000324.1:0-3592 GCA_043779575.1 Chthoniobacter sp.
CGCCGATGGCCTCGGAGGCGTTGAGCACGAGGTTCATGACGATCTGCCGGAGCTGGGTGGCGTCGGCGTTCACGGCGGGGAGCTGCTCGGCGAGGTGAAAGTCGAGCGCCACGCCCTTGCCGATCGCGCTGGCCAAAAGGTGCGCGGTGTCCCGCACGAGGGCGCTGAGGTCGAGGTCGTGGACGATGAACCGGCCTTTGCCCGCGTAGGCCAGCATCTGTTTGCACAGCTCGGCGGCGCGCTGCGCGGCCTCCTCGATTTGCTCGAGACACGGGAGCAGCGGCGAGCCGGCCGGCAGGTCCAGCAGCGCGAGCGAGGTGTTGCCGATGACCCCGGTGAGGAGGTTGTTGAAATCGTGGGCGATGCCGCCGGCGAGCACGCCGAGGCTTTCGAGCTTTTGCGTTTCCTGGAGCTTGGCCTCCACGCGCAGCCGCTCCTCCTCGGCCTCTTTCCGCGCGGTGATGCTCATCGCGGTGCCGGCCATGCGCGCGGGGTGGCCGGCGGCGTCGGAGAAGGCGCGCCCTTTCGAGGCGACCCAGTGAACGGAGTCGTCGGGCCAGACCGCGCGGAATTCGATGTCGTAGGGCGCCTGCGTGGCGAGCGCGTGGGTGACCGCCGCGTCGGTGGTGCTGCGATCGTCGGGATGGAGCGCGCGGAGGAAGCGCCCGTAGTTCATCGGCTCGTCCGCCGCGATGCCAAAGATCGCCTTGCAGCGGTCCGACCAGGCGAGTTCGCCGGTGGCGATGTTCCAGTCCCACGTCCCCATCTGCGCGGCTTCGAGGGCGACGGACAGCGTTTCCGTGCCGCGGCGCTCGGCCTCCTCCGCGCGCTGGCGGGCCGCGCGCTGCTCCGCGTCACCGAGCGCGCGGCGGACGGCGAACGGCAGCCGCTCGAGGCGGTCCTTGAGCACGTAATCGGTCGCCCCGCTTTTCACGAGCTCCACGGCGAGTTCCTCGCCGATTGTCCCCGAGACAAAGATGATTGGCAGTTCCGGGAAAAGCGCTTGCGCGACCGCCAGCGCGGCGTCGCCGCGAAAGCCCGGCACGTTGAAATCCATGAGCACCACGCGTGGCCGCATCTCCGCGAGCGCCGCGCGAAAGGCGGCCTCCGTCTGGACGCGCTGCGCAGCGATTTCGAGCCCGCCGCGGCGCAGCGCCCGCTCGACCAGTTCGGCGTCGGTCGCGGAGTCTTCGAGGATCAGGATGCGCAGGGGGGCGGACATAACATTGAGCGCGAACGCGCCGAACCCGACACGACGGCGAACCCGGCGAACCACGCTGCGAGCTTCATCTTCACGGGTGGCAAGATGCAACTTTCCGGCCGCTCAAGCCAAGCAGTTTTTGCAGTGGATTTTCATCGTTGCCGCACGCTGGCCCCCCAGACTCCCGCTCCACGAAAACGCCCAACACCAGCACCACCGCCCACATTCTCCTGCCGGCAAAATGGAGCCTCGGGAGACCAGCGATGCCGATCAGCGGCGGGAACCGTGCAAGCAGCTTCGGCTTTAGCCCCACGAGTCGGCGACCTCTTGGGCTGAAGCCCCCCTGCTTTGCCGCGCCCTCCTTCCATCCCCCGGACGCGAGCAACTTGCTCACTCCATCACAAACGGCTGCGCGTTCCGCATCTCCTCGCTGGTGCGGGCGAGCCATGCCTCGTAATGCGGCGACTGGTAAAAATCGGCCACTCGGCGGAGCCAGTATTCAAAAAAGGCCTCCCGGGCCATGGGCGGCGGCGGCGGCAGTTCCGCTCCGGTAGGCAGATCGAAATCGAGATCGGGATTCATAGAAAGCCAGCTTGGCGCAGCATTTCCCGAGATTCCGCTGAAGCGTAGCGTTCCGCAACTTCCGCCAGTTCTTCCGCCGACCATTCGTAATGGCCCAGCAGATACCGAATGTCCTCCCAGTCCTTTCCCAGGCGTTGCGGATTCTGCTTCAAGGCGTGGAGTTTCAGCGCCACCAGATGCAACGGCTTGGGTGCGCGCAATGAAATCCCGCCCATGTCGATCTCCCGGCTCTGCGCTCGAAGTTTTTCAAACGTGGAGGTGTTCAGCAGCATCACATCCACGACCGGACGTCGCCCGCCGAGATGCGCGTAGCGCGCGAAGGTTGAGAACCGCTCCTTGAACAGGTAGCCAAGCGGTTGCAGCACCCCGGCCACCAAGCGCTCATCCTCCGTGACCACAGCGCAATCGCAATCTTGGGTGAGCCGTTCACTCCCATAGCCAATCATCGCATTTCCGCCGATGAGCAGCAGCCGGTCACCGCACTTGGCGAAGGCGTCGAACGGCGCTTCGGCGGGTGGCTGGGCGGGCATGGCCTCGGGTTAGAAAAAGATCGGGATGATCAGGATCGCCACGATGTTCACGACCTTGATCATCGGGTTGATCGCCGGGCCGCTGGTGTCCTTGTAGGGATCGCCCACGGTGTCGCCGGTGACGGCGGCTTTGTGCGCCTCGCTGCCTTTGCCGCCGTGGTGGCCTTCTTCGATGTATTTCTTGGCGTTGTCCCACGCGCCGCCGGAGCTGGTCATCGAGATGCCCATGAAGAGCCCCGTGACGATGCTGCCCATGAGCACGCCGCCGAGGATGATCGCGCCCTTCGGCAGCGCGGCCACGCCGACGACCGCGAGCACTGGGAGCAGCGCCGGCACGATCATTTCCTTGAGCGCAGCTTTGGTGACGATATCGACGCAGACCCCGTAATCGGGCGTGTCTTCGCCGCGCAAAATGCCGGGCTTGGCCGCGAGCTGGCGGCGGACTTCGGTGACGACGGCGCCCGCCGCGCGACCCACCGCATTCATGGAAAACGCGGAGAAGAGATACGGCAGCAGCCCGCCGATGAAGAGGCCGATGATGACTTTCGGGTCCTTGAGCGAGAAATCGAGTTTCGCCGCGACCGCCGCTTTGACCGCCGCGATTTGCTCAACCGTGGGACTGACCAGCGCCGCGAGGCCCGGCTTGGCCATGTGATCGGAGAGATCGACGTAATAGCTGCCAAAAAGCACGATGGCCGCGAGGCCGGCGCTGGCGATGGCGTAGCCTTTCGTGACCGCCTTCATGGTGTTGCCCACCGCGTCGAGGTCGTCGGTGATGGCGCGCACTTCTTTCGGCAGGCCGCTCATCACGGCGATGCCGCCGGCGTTGTCGGTGATCGGCCCGAAGGCATCGAGCGAGATGATGATGCCGGCCATCGCGAGCATCGCCATGACCGCGACCGAGATGCCGTAAAGCCCCGCCGCGCCGTAGCTCAGCCAGATGCTCGCCGCGATGCAGCCCACCGGCAGCGCCGTGGCGTGCATGCCCATGCCGAGGCCGGCGATGATGTTCGTGGCGTGGCCGGTCTCGCTGGCCTTGGCGATCTTCCGCACGGGCGAGTATTCGGTCGAGGTGTAGTAGTTCGTGATGAGCACCGCCGCGCCCGTCATCAGCAGGCCGATGACCGACGCAAAATAAATGCTGCCCGCCGTGTAGGTGGCGGTGCCCATGCCGAGCACGTCCTGCGTTTTCAGCCCGTCGGGAAACATCGCCGTGGTCACCGGATAGAAGACCGCCGCGCAGATCGCCGCGCTCAGCAGCACCCCGCCCATCAGCGCG
>JAYWEB010000325.1:0-8861 GCA_043779575.1 Chthoniobacter sp.
GTCGCTCCGCCGCGCCATGCCTACAACGCCGCAGGCCCAACTTTTTTGAATGGCGCTTCGCGCGCGGGGTTGGCATGGCGCGACGGAGCGACGCCATCCACCGCTCGCGCGCAGCAACAGCAGGAATATGCGGAGACGGCGGCGGCCATGCCGAGCGGGCTTTTCGCGGCCAAAGACCCGGCGCGAGTTGACAGCCAAACCGGGGGCATGAGCAAGCCTTCCAAAACCGAACTCACCGACCCGAACGCCGTGCCCGCCGAAATGCCCGCATGGTTCCAGCCTTTCGCCGAACAACTCACCCACCAGGGCGAGCAGACGTGTCAGGGAAGAATCCGGCACCGGTCGGATTGCCACCCCGCGGGCTGTGCGGCATGGTCTGCGGCCCATGAAGCTCCCGCCCACCGCCGACGATCCGCCGCGCTGGCGGAGCTGCGCGCGGCAGTTGGGCTTTTGGTATTTCTGCACGTGGCCGCTCGGCGTCGGCGCGCTCTGGGCGTGGTCGCCGGCGGCGGCGCTGGGGTATTTCGCAGGCGCGCACACGCTGGCGCTCTACAGCGCGCTGCGGGCGAATTCGCAGATTTTCGGGCGCGTGGTCCGGCGCTTCGCCACGACCGAGCGCGAGGCGTGGATCACGATCGACGACGGCCCTTTTCCCGAAGACACCGCGGCGCTGCTGGAGGTGCTCGCGCGGCAGGGTGCGCCCGCGACTTTTTTCCTGGAGGGCGCGCGGGTCCGGTCCGCGCCGGAGCTGGCCCGGCGCATCACGGACGCGGGGCACACGCTGGGCAATCACTCGCAGACGCATCCGGTGAGCCGCTTCTGGGCGCTCGGTCCGCGCGGCGCGCGGCGGGAATTGGCGGCCTGCTCCGAAGCGCTGCGCGCGGCGGTGGGTGCCGAGCCGCTGGGTTTTCGTCCGCCGGTCGGGATGGCGAATGGCTTTGTCCATCTCACCGCGCGGCGGCTCGGGCTGCCGGTCATCGGGTGGAGTGCGCGCGGCTACGATGGCCTCGACCGCGATCCCGCGCGCGTGACCGGGCGCCTGCTCGCGCGGCTCGCACCGGGCGCGATCCTGCTGCTGCATCAGCGCCCCGACGGCGGCAGCGCGGCGATTCTCGACCGGCTGCTGACCGCGATGCGCGAGCGCGGCTACCGCTGCGTGGTGCCGACGGCGGAAAGGTTCATCGCCGGATGAAAACGCCGGCTCGGCCCACGCGCGTGGCGCTCATCGGGGCCGGCCCCGCCGGGGCGACGACGGCGCTGCTGCTGGCGCGGCGGGGCGCGGCGGTGGTGCTGCTCGACGACGGACGCCGTCCCGAGCTGGTCGTGGGCGAATCGCTCGTGCCGCTGCTCACCGAGATTTTCCAGCGGCTGGGCATCGAGGAGCAGGTGCGGGCGCTCGGCGTGCGCAAGCCGGGCGTGACGTTCGCGTTCGACGACGGCGACGACTTCGATCTTTCCTTCAGCGCGCTGCGCGGGGTGCTCCCGAATTACGCCTACAATGTTCCGCGCCGGGAATTCGACCAGCTCCTGCTCGACACCGCGCGCGCGGCGGGCGCGACCTATGTCGGGACGGTCGCGAAACTCGCCGCCGATCCCGCCCGCGACACCGTGCGCCTCGCGCCGGAGACGCTCGCGCTCATCCCCGCGTGGGGCGGCGCGCAGCCGGACGTAATCATCGACGCCAGCGGACGCCGCCGCCTTTTCGCGAAACTGCTCGGCATCTCCGCGGAGACCGGGCCGCGCCGGGACGTCTCCCATTTCGCCCACTACGAAAACGCGCCGTGGCCCGAGCCGCACGGGCAGGTGGAAATCGGGCGGCTGGAGCACGGCTGGAGCTGGCGCATCCCGCTGCCGGGCCCGCGGCTTTCCATCGGCGTGGTGCTGCCGAAAGAGCGCGCGCAGAATTTTGGCGCGACGCCCGAGGAGCAGTTGGAAAAGGCCATCGCGCACGACGCGCGGCTGGCGGCGGCGACTGCGGAGCGGCGGCGCGTCTCCTCCGTGGCGACGTATGCCAACTATCAACTCATCGCCGCGCGCGGCTCCGGCGCTGGCTGGGCGATGGTCGGCGATGCGTTCGGCTTTGTGGACCCGATGCTCTCGCCGGGGCTGTGCATGGCCATGAGTTCCGCCGAGCGGCTCGCCGCGGCGATCCCCGCGCGCGGCGGCGGCTCGCCGGCACTCGACCGCGCGCTGGACCTCTACTGGCGCTGGTTCCGCGACCAGCTCGCGGCGTGGCAGGATCTCGTCGAGCACTTTTACGACGGGCGGATTTTCGCCATCCACCGGGCCGGCAGCGCCTTTTCCAAAAACCATCCCGGCATCGTCAGCCGCCTGCTGGAGCGCCACACGGCAAAGCATTTTTCCGGCATGGCATCCGGCGCCCTCACCGCGCATCCCTACTCGCGCGGGCTGCTGCGCTTTCTCGTCCGGCACTTCGCCCGCGGCTCCGAGCCGGGGCGGTTTGCGATCCGGTAGCCCGGCGCAACCGGTTGCACAATCAAACTGGCTGCCCGCCGGAGCTGCCTTTGGGGAAGACAGGAAAATGGGATCGGAGTCCCGCACTTTACGCCTCCCGCTGCGCCTGCTATCGCCTGCGGTGCCCGCATGAATCACCTCTACTACGGCGACAATCTCCTCGTCCTCCGCGACTGCAAAAACTTCCCGGACGCCAGCGTGGACCTCATCTACCTCGACCCTCCCTTTAACTCGAAGCGCGACTACAACCTGCTCTTCAAATCGCCGAAGATCGTCGCGGGCGAGACCGGTTACAGCGCCGCGCAGATCGAGGTCTTTCTGGATACGTGGCATTGGACGCAGGACGTGACGGAGCGCGAATACGAAGACGTGCTCAAGCAGCAGAACACCGACGTCGCGCAGATGATGAAAGCGCTCATCGGCTTCCTCGGGCGCAACGACATGACGGCCTACCTGGTGATGATGGCCAACCGTCTGCTGGAGCTGCACCGCGTCCTCAAACCCACCGGCTCGCTCTATCTCCACTGCGACCCGACCGCCTCGCACTATCCCAAAATCGTGCTCGATGCGGTGTTCGGGAAGGACCAAATCCGCAATGAAATCATCTGGCCGCGGACGAACGCTCACAACATCGCGTCCAAGCATTTTTCGCGGATTCACGACACGATTTTTTTCTACTCCAAGTCCGACGCCTACACTTGGCGTCCGCTGTTCATCGAGTTCTCGCAGCAACAGCTTGAGCGCTACACGCTGGAAGAGGAAACCGGGCGCATGGTGACGGGACAGGATCTCACCATGACTGGCAATCCCGACCGCAATTTCGAGTGGCGGGGCACGCGGCCGGCAAAAAATCGCGGATGGGGCCTAGCTCTGGAAGAGTTGGAAACCCTGTGGGCGAGCGGATTGATTCTCACCAAGAAGGACGGCACGCCCCGCCTCGACGGGCGCAAGGTTTACCTCGATGAAAAAAAGGGGAAGCCAGCGCCTGACGTATGGATGGACGTTGAACGCATCGGCAACACCTCCGCGGAGCGTTTGGGCTACGACACCCAAAAGCCGCTCGCGCTTTTGGAGCGCATCATTGCCGCCAGCAGCAACGAGGGCGACGTGGTGCTCGATCCCTTCTGCGGCTGCGGCACCGCCGTCCACGCCGCGCAGAAGCTCGGGCGCAATTGGATCGGCATCGACATCACCTGCCTCGCCATCGCGCTCATCGAATCGCGCTTGAAAAAAGCCTTCCCCGAATCGCGCGACCCGCGCGATCCGCGGCGGTTGGAATTCGAGGTCATCGGCACGCCTAAAGACTTCGAAAGCGCGCGCGATCTCGCGCGGCGCGACAAGTATCAATTTCAGTATTGGGCGTTGTCGCTCATCGACGAGGCGCAGCCGTGGCAGGGCCGAAAGAAAGGCGCGGACACGGGGATCGACGGCGTCCGCTACTTCCGCGACCTCGACCGCAAGGAAATCCACACCATCCTCATCAGCGCGAAAGGTGGCGAGAACGTCGGCCCGGCGATGGTCAAGGATCTCATCGCCACGCTGGCGCGCGACAAGGCGGACATCGGCCTCTTTCTCACCCTCGCCCCGCCGACCAAGGCGATGCTCACCGAAGCGGCCGCCGCCGGTTTTTACGAAAGCCCGAACGGGAAGAAATACGCGCGCCTCCAGCTCCTCACCATCGAGGCGCTGCTCGCCGGTACGCAGCGCGCGGAGCATCCCGACTACGAGCCGGACACCGGCTACAAAAAGGCCCGGGCCGAAGCGCGCGGCGAACAGACCACGCTGCTCTGAAGGCGTCCGGCGGCGCGGCCGGCGGGAGGGCGTCAACGGGGGATTTGAGGTGACAAGCCCGCGAACAATTCGCCCAGAGCCACGCGCACGCCGGGGACGCTGGCGCACTCGATGGTGTCGCTCCCGGTGTAAAGCCGCATCTCGCGGTAGCGGCCATTTTCCGGCTGGCGATAGACTTCGATGCCCTGCTCGGCGGGGAGCACGATCCAATACTCACCGACTTCCGCCTCCGCGTAGAGGGCCGCGATTTCCCGGTCTTCCGCGATGCTGGAGACGGCGACTTCGACGACGAGGGCGGCGGATGATGGATGGGCGCGGAGGTATTCGCGGCGGGTGCCGCGGACAATAGTCAGGTCCGGCTCGGGCTCGGAATCGCGCAGAGTCAGCGGCTCCTCGCGCCGGAGAATCCAACCCGGCGGAAGCTGCGGGGCGAGGGTGTCCTGAAGCAGGCTGGCGATGGTGCCGTGCAGTGGGGATTTGCTCATTTTTTCGATGACGAGTCCGCGGATCAGTTCGGTGCGCCGGCCCTGCCCGTTGTATTCGGGCTGCAGGTGGTATTCCTCGACGCTCGTGCGCGAGAGGCGCGCACGGATGGATGGCACATCAAGGATCGAAGACATGGCGCGAGAATAGCCGCGGCGCGGGCGGCTGGCAATGCGTGTGTGCCGCTCCGTCACGGCCCCTTCCGGCTCGGGCCGGTTCAGACCAGACTCCCCAGCCGCCGGAGCTGGAGCACGGGCTCGCCGGCTGCGCGGGAGGCGGCGAGGTCGATGGCGAACTCGGCGACCCAGTCGTTGGCTTCGGCGGGATCGACGAGCATCTGCTGCACGCGCCAGGTGCGCTTATCGTCGGACGGCGTGACGTAGGTGTGGCGGACGTTGCGGGCTTCGGGGTCGAGGCGGAGGTATTCGTGGTCGGCGTGGTAGGCTTCGAGCGCGCGGCGGAGGCGGTCGGTGGACCAGGGTTCTTCGCCGGGTAAAGGTGGGGCGTGGACGCTGGCGAGAGCGGCTTCGAGGTCGCCGCTGGTGAGCGCGCGGAGGAAGGTGAAGATGCGGTTGCGGATTGCGGCGGTGAAGGTCTTGGCGTCGCGGGTGATGTCGCGGGCGGCTTCGTCGGCGCCGGGCGGGCGGACTTCGGGCTGCTCGCCGCGCGGCACGTAGTTCGGGTCGCGCATTTTCTCCCACTCCTCGAGGAGGCTGGAGTCGATCTGGCGGAGCATCGTGGCGAGGTAGAGTTCCATCTCGCGGACGGTGTCGTTCTTCGCGGCGTCGGGGACGGTTTGTGCGAGGACTTTGTGGACGCTGGAAAGGTGCCGCAGCAGCAGGCCCTCGGCGCGCTGGAGTTCGTAGATTTTGATGTAGTCGGCGAAGGAGCGGAATTCCTCGAACATCTCCCGCGCGATGGATTTCGGGCGGATGTTTTCCTGCCCGACCCACGGATGCTTCGCGGCGAAAGCGTTGAAGGTCGAGTAGATGAAATCGCGGTTCGGCTTCGGGTATTCGAGCTTCTCCAGCTCCTCCATGCGCTGGTTGTATTCGATGCCCTGCATCTTCATCTCGGCGACGGCCTGGCCCTTCACCTTGTCGAGCTGCCGGCGCAAAATGAGGTCCGGGTCTTCGAGGATGGACTCGACCAGCGTGAGCACCACGAGCGCGTAGTCCGGCGCTTGCGGGTCCATCAGCGGGAGCGTGTCGTGGACGTAAAGCGAGAGCGTCTGGTTCATCGAAAAGTCGTCCTGCAAGGCGACGTTCACGCGCACCTTCGCGCCCTCGATGGTCTGCGGGATGAACCCGATGATCCCGCGCTCGACCAGCGCGCGGAAGAGCTGCCAGCCGCGCCGGATCAGCGCCTTTTTCGCCTTCGGCATTTCGTGACTGCGCGCGATGAGCGCCTGCATCGCGCGGCAGCCGTCGCTCGGGCGGCTGAGCACGTTGAGCAGCATGCCGTGGGTGATTTGAAACTGGCTGGTCAGCCGCTCCGGCGGCGCGGCGATGAGGCGCGCAAACGTTTGCTTGTCCCAGTTCACGAAGTTCCGCTCCGGCGGTTTGCGCTTCACAAATTTCTTCCCGCCACCCGCCTGCTTTTGCTCCAGCAGCAGATTTTCGATAGCGTGCGCCGGAGCCTGCGCGACCACCCATCCGCAGTCGTCGAATCCCTTGCGCCCCGCGCGCCCGCCGATTTGGTGAAAGTCACGCGCGCTGAGGATGCCGGTCTTTTGCCCGCTGAATTTGCAGAGCTGCGTGAAGAGCACGGTGCGGATCGGCACATTGATCCCGACGCCGAGCGTGTCCGTGCCGCAGATGACTTTCAGCAGGCCGCGCTGCGCGAGTTGCTCCACGAGCACGCGGTATTTCGGCAGCAGCCCGGCGTGGTGCAGCCCGATGCCGTGCCGCAGCCACTTCTTGATCTCCGGCCCGTACGGACTCGTGAACTTGAACCCCTCCAGCACATGCGCGATCCGCTCCTTTTCCTCCCGCGTGCAAACGTTCGTGCTCATGAAATCCTGCGCGCTCTGGGCCGCTTCGAGCTGCGTGAAATTGACGACATAGACCGGCGACTTTCCGCCCGTCACCAGCTCCTCGAGCGTCTTGGCCAGCGGCGTTTCCGCGTAGGAAAACTCCAGCGGCACCGGGCGCTCCTTCGACGCGACGGTGATCGTCTCCAGTCCGTTGAGCCGCGTCAGTTCCTCCGCAAAAAACGCGGTCTCCCCGAGCGTCGCCGACATGAGCAGAAAGCGCGTGCGCGGCAGCGTGAGCAGCGGCACCTGCCAGGCCACGCCGCGCGCGCGGTCGGCGTAGTAGTGGAACTCGTCCATCACCACGTCCTGCACGGCGGCGTCCGCGCCTTCGCGGAGCGCGATGTTGGCGAGGATCTCCGCCGTGCAGCAAAGGATCGGCGCGTTGCGATTCACCGAGGCGTCGCCCGTGCTCAGCCCCACGTTTTCCGGCCCGAACTGCCGGCACAGCGCCAGCCACTTTTCATTCACCAGCGCCTTGATCGGACAGGTGTAAACCGAGCGCCGCCCCTGCGCCAAACTCTGGAAATGCAGCGCCGCCGCGACCAGCGATTTCCCCGAGCCGGTCGGGGTGTTGAGGATCACATTTTTCCCGTCATACAGCTCCAGGATAGCCGCCTCCTGCGCCGGATATAGCGTCAGCTTTCGCTCCGCCGCATAGTCGAGAAACAGCCCGAGCAGCGCGCCGCTGTCGGCAGCGGCATCCGGCGGCGGGAGTGAAATAGCGGGAGACGACACGCCCTGCATCGGGCGCGATCAGCCGTGCGCTGGCAAGAGGATATGACGCGAAGCCCGGCGACCCTGCCAGTGGCTCAGTCCCGGCGGCGGCGAGCGAGCACGCCGAGCGCGCCGACCAGCAGCAGGCCGAGGGTGCCGGGCTCGGGCACGGTGGCAGCGCCGAGGCGCGCAGTCTTGCCGCCGCCACCGCTGAAAGCCCCAGAGGCCAGGCCGCTGGTAAAGGTCACGGTCGAGCCCGCTCCGATGGTCAGCGAGTTAAGGGTCTGGCTCACGCTGCCAAACCTGAGTTTCCCATTGGCGACCACATTCGTGCCACCGGTGGCGGTAAGGGCGACATTCACATTCGTGGTGCCCGCGCCGACGGTGGTCGTCAGCGTCTTGTAAGTCTGCGCGCCGCTGTCGATGTTCAGGAGGCCCGCGCCGTCCTTGGTCAGCGCGCCGCTCGCCGCGCCGAGATTGACGGGGGCGGTGATCGTCGTGTCGCCAGCACCGCCGATGGTCAGGCTAGTGTTGGTGCCCGTGATGCCGTTGACTTCAAAGGTCAAAGAGTCTGCGTCCGAGTTGATCCGGGTCGCGCCACCGAGCGTGACGGGCCCCCGATAGATATTGGCTCCGCTGATACTGCGCAGCGCGCCAGTCGCGGCGATACCTGTGCCACTGAGCGCGAGAGCTTCCGAACCCACCGTGATGCCACCTTGGAGCTGCAACGCCGCGCCGGAGGCCACCGTGGTCCCCGCCGCAATGGTGCCCAGCGCCGTGTTGTGCCGGATGTTCAGCACCCCGGCTTTGACGGTCGTCGCGCCTGAGTAAGTGTTATTACCAGTGAGGGTCAGCGTGCTGCCCGCCACATCTTTGGTCAGGGAGCCCGCGCCGGAAATCACGCCCGACAAAGTTTGCGCCGCCGTGCTGTTGTAGTAGAGGATGGTATTGGTGTCGAGGGAGATGGCTCCCGCGTAATTACCACTGTTCAGCGTTCCCGATCCGGAAAAATCGTTAGTAACGTCATTGCTGAAGAAAATAGGCGTAAGCACGCCACCGATCGTCAAGTAGGCAAAATTTACGCCGTTGCCATTCACCAAGGTGATTGGCCCGGTGAAGGTGCCGCCCTCTTTAAGATTAACGACACTTGTACTACCCGACGACGTCTTATAAGTAACTTGAAGCGAGAGCGGGCCACCTCCGGGATTTTCGGAGATTGGTCCATTGAAGGTCATCTTCTCACGGTCGCCATTTCCTTGGTAACCCGTGTATAAGTCAAGGAGCTTGGCGCCAGTCCCGGTGGCGGTCACCGCGCCAAATGTGAAGTTGGTGTCGTTGTCATTGACTTTGATCGTCACCGTTC
>JAYWEB010000326.1:0-3577 GCA_043779575.1 Chthoniobacter sp.
GACCTAGATTCTCCGGCAGCCTCGTTGAACTTTGCGACGTCGAGGAAAGGTGGAGATGGCCGAAGGACCGGTGAGCGGCGGGCTGACCCGCGCGACGAGGAGCGGGCTGTTCTGGACGTTTCTCAGCTCGGGCGCTCAGGCCGTCCTGCAGTTGCTCGTGCTCGTTCTGCTGGCGCGGCTTCTGCCTCCGGCGAGCTTTGGAATCGTCCAGGCCGCGCTCCTCGTCGTGGGCTTCAGCCTGATTTTTTCGCAGCTTGGCGTCGGGCCCGCGGTCGTGCAGCGCCCCGGCCTCACTTCCGTTCACATCAGGACGGGCTTCACGTTGAGCTGGCTCTTCGGCGCCGGGATGACGCTGCTCACCTGGCTCCTGGCGCCGGTGATGGCCCGGTTTTTCCACATGGAAGAGCTGGACGCCGTGGTCAAGGCCATGTCGTGCGTTTTTCTGGTGCAGGGGGCCTGCGTCGTTGCCGAGTCCCTCGTGCAGCGAGAGTTGCGCTTCCGCTTGCTGGCGGTCATCGAAATCGCGGCGTTTGCCGTAGGGTTCGGGGTCGTGGGCGTCGCGATGGCGTTGCTCGGGTTCGGCCTCTGGGCTCTCGTGGGCGCCAACCTCGTCCAGACCGTCCTGAAGGCCGCCCTTCTTTTGGCGTTTGAACGCCACCCCAAGGCTTTCCTCTTGGATCGTACCGCGATGAAGGAGCTGCTGTATTTCGGAGGAGGCTTCACCGTGGCCCGTCTGGGCAACTACCTGGCGGGGCAAGGCGACTCCCTGGTGGTCGGCCGCTACCTGGGCGCGGATGCTCTGGGGTTGTACGGCCGCGCCTACCAACTCATGACGGCCCCGGCGACTCTGTTGGGACAGGCCGTGGACCGCGCGCTTTTTCCCGCGATGGCCAAGGTGCAGCACCAAAGCGATCGCCTCGAGTTGGCCTACCGCCGCGGTGTGGCGTTGCTTGCGCTCGTCATGCTGCCGGTCAGCATTCCGCTGTGCGTCTTCGCGCGTGAGGTGACGCTTGCGCTGCTCGGACCGTCGTGGACGGGCGCGGTTCGCCCGCTGCAAATTTTCGCGTTGGGCCTGCTGTTCCGAACGAGCTACAAAATGAGCGATTCCATCGCCCGGGCCACGGGCGCGGTTTATCGCCGTGCGTGGCGCCAGGGAGTTTTCGGCGTGCTGGTCACGCTCGGCGCGTGGATCGGCCAGTACTGGGGAATCTCCGGCGCGGCAATCGGGGTGACGGTGGCCATTGGGGTCAACTTCGCCCTCATGGCGCATCTGAGCTTGATTCTCGCGGACATGCGCTGGAGCACGTTTTGGCAGGCGCACGTGCCGGCCATGAGACTGACGGTGATTTTCAGCGTCGAGTCTTTGATTCTCGCCTGGGGGCTTCGAGCGCTGTCTTGGCCGCCCGCCGCGATTCTGGCCGGCTCCGGTATAGTGCTGTCCGTGACTGTTTTTGTTTTATTCCGCTCCGCGCCGCTGTGGATTCTCGGGAGCGACGGCCAGTGGATGCTCGGACAACTCGCATCCTACCTGCCGAAAGGCGATAAGGGACGATAGTCGCATGGAGCGCCTGGATGCAGACGGGACCAAGGGTCTCGCCGTGGTCGCCGGTCTTCTCCGCACCCTCAACGAGGACGGGATCCCTTACTGTCACTGGAAGAGCAACGAGCACCTGCGCGAGAGCCTCCTTGGCCTGACGGATCTCGACGCCCTCGTCGATCGCCGATCGTATCGCGAGCTTTCTTCTGTCTTGGATCGGCTGGGATTCAAGCGCTTCGATTCGATTCCTGGAAAGGCCTACCCGGGCGTCGAGGATTTCCTTGCCTCCGACCCGGGAACCGGCCGGCTGGTCCACCTCCATCTTCACAACCGGCTGACATTGGGAGAGAAACACCTCAAGGGTTACCGCTTGCCTTGGGAGAGCGAAATCCTCTCCACCCGGAAATGGGACGAGGAAAGCGGCGCGTTCATCGCCGACCCGCACATCGAAATCCTCCTGCTTCTGGTTCGAAGCGCGCTCAAATTGCGATTCCGAGACCGCCTCTTTGCCTTAGGCGGAAGACGAATCGTCGACGAGGACACCTCGAGGGAGTTCCGTTGGTTGACGCAGCGCGTCGATGCCGCCAAGGTCGTCGTCCTGGCCCAACGGTTGCTCGGAGAGGCGTCGACCGGCGTGGTCAACGACCTCCTCTCCACCGGTCCCAGCTTTGCAAAACTGTTGACCTTGCGCCGTCGCGCGCGGCCCATGCTCGGGCTCGCAAGAACTTACAGGCCCGTGATGGCCAATTGCCAAAGATGGGCCCGCGAGGTTTTGTGGGCGTGGGGCGTGGCCGGCCAGCTGCTGTTCCGGCGAACGAATCCCATCCGCCGTACGAATCCGCGAGGTGGAATCCTGATCGTGATCCTCGGATGCGACGGCTCCGGGAAATCCACGATGCTCCGCGAAGTCGTGGCGTGGCTCTCGAAGAAAATCGACGTGGCGCCGATCTACTTCGGCAGCGGCGACGGTCCCAGTTCGCTGTTGCGGTGGCCCTTCAAGCTCGCCGTTTCGTTCGTCAGCCAGACGTCCCTCTATCGGAGCTACCGGCAGAGGCGCGCCTCCGCCCGGGCTCCCGGCCCGAGGACGCAACCCCACCAAGCGCCGTGGTTCGAAGAGGCGTTTCGCGTGGTGTATGCGCTCGTTTTGTCCCGCGAGAAGCGGGCCAGGCTGCAAACGGCCTCCCGGGCGCGCAACCTCGGTATGGTCGTGGTGTGCGATCGTTATCCGCAGAATCAAGTCATGGGCTTCAATGACGGCCCGTTGCTGAGCCACCTGCTCGCGCATCGATTCGCCCTCGTGCGAGCGCTGGCGCGTTGGGAATCCCTTCCCTACGGGATGTCCGAAGCGTCCCCCCCCGACCTCGTCGTCAAGCTTCACGTGACGCCCGCGATGGCCCTGCGCCGGAAGTCGGACATGGACATGGCGGAGGTCCTGCGACGAGTGCAAGCGGTAAAAGATCTGCGCTACGCTCCGTCCGCGCACGTCGCCGACATCGACGCCGACCAACCCCTCGACGTCGTGTTGAACCAGGTGAAACGGGCCATCTGGCAGGAACTCTGAGGTGGTCCGGCGGAGCCTCTCGGTCGAGTTCCTCGGGCTTCCCGGTGCCGGCAAGTCCGGCGTGTCCAGGCGTGTCGGGAAACTCCTCGAGGGCCAAGGGATCCGCGTTCTCGAAACCGCCTACGAGCTGACGCACCGGACCGGGGCCGGTAAGCGTCGGCTCATCAAGAGCGCCCATATCGCCCGTGAAATCGCCCTCCGACCGCTCGATTCCGCACGATCCGTCCGAGCCATCCTCGCCACGAAGCAGCGCACGACCTCGGACCTGGTCGGCGCGGTCTCGAACTGGCTATTCGTCTCCGACCTGTTGCGCGATCACGGACGCGTTCCGGCGATTCAATTGCTGGACGAGGGGATTTTTCAGGCCCTTTGGTCGGTCGGATTCGGCGCGGCGGTTGACGACCTGCCGGCGGTCGTGAAAGCCGTCGGCGCGTCGTGCTCCCTTCCGGACGTCGTCGTGATCGTGAATGCGAGCCTGG
>JAYWEB010000327.1:0-8829 GCA_043779575.1 Chthoniobacter sp.
AAGAATGTGACCGTTATCATGTTCGAAAGTTTGGCAAAAGCGCAGGCCTATTACCAGTCAGCTGAATACAAGGCAATCGTTCCACTGCGTGATGCGGGAGCCAAATACCGCACCTACATTGTAGAAGGTGGTGATCTGGCTCAGTAAAAAATAACCCGACCAAAGATAGGGCGGCCTTCCCCATGGGAAGGCCGATAAGGCACAGCCTCCGCAGCTTTGACGTGCTTATCTCGATCTGGCTGTAGTGGTGCGCAAGCGACCTAACATATTGGCCATTCTGCGACACCGATACGAAAAAGGCCAACCCCGTTGCCGAGGCTGACCCAATTTCCTTGACGGTCATCGCCGTCCCCGGCTGCACCGTGGAATGAGCCTAACAGCAAAATTTCCTTGTTCAAATATCCCGGAGAGCGCGAGAGGCTGGCCTCTCGCAGGGTGCGACAGCGCCCACGCGGCGCGGCGGCATGGCGTTCGCAGGGTTGTGATGATCTTCTCGACGGGGCGGCAAGGTTGCGGCAATCTGTGCCACGGCGCGGGTGATTCGACCCGAGTCGAAGTGTCGTCAACCATTCTGAGGAGAAAGACCCCAGAAAGCAGAAACCCCGCTCGAAAGCGGGGCTGAATTCTTGGCCGAGGCCGGGAAATGTGCGTCTGGTAAACACACATTCCCCGAAATCAGGCCCTTCGTCAAGCGAAAACCCCGATTTCGCTGATGGGTGGTTAACTCCTCACCGCCTGCGCCGCTGAACCCGACAGCCGCACCCGGACCAGAGCCGCCGCCAGCGAACCCTCCCGCGCGCAGCAGCACCGCGAATCCGCCGCCAACGATCAGGAAGAAGGCTCCCGGCCTCCGCGTATGGGCATGACCAAGGATCAGGTGATCAACATGTATGGCGAACCCACCAACGTCAGCAGCAGCGGCAGCCGCGGGGAGACATGGTCCTACGTTTTCAATAACTTCGATGGCCGCGCCTTCATCCCCTATTACGGCGCATTTCACGAAGCCTACAAGCGCCGCAACTCCGGCACGATTTTCTTCGATGCCGGCGGGCGAGTGAAAGACTTCAATTGGAACGAAACAAATCCGAGGGGTGCGAGTGTCTGGCGGTGACATCGGCGCGAAACAAAAATGACGTAACCGATCGTTTCTATGTAGCTATTCACGATAGTGTCCATTTTGAAATGAAATCTTCACTCAGAAATGTCCCATGTCTAAACGTCATTTTTTAAATAAATCTATCATTATAATGTGGATGGCAGCAACCGCACTCCTGCTGACCGGTGGAACTACCAATGCTCAACATGCCGTGGGTTCGCTTCCGCCAAGCCACTCCGTTCTATTGACGCGAGCGCAAGTTGCCCAGTATGCCAAAAATAATGGATTTCACGGATACGGCCTTGTAATGGCAATTGCAATTTCCGATGCCGAGTCTAGCTTTTACGTGGATGCAGTCGGACAGAATGCACCGCCCTCTGTCACGAACGATTTGGGATTATGGCAGATCAACGATTACTATCATTCAAATGCAATCGGGCATGCCTCGGGTTCTGAATTATACGATGTCGACAAGCTCTACAAAGTAAGTGTCTACGGGGTAGATACTGTTGCGAACTATAACGCGGTTGCTGCGGATGCGATCTCGACCCACGGTACGATTTGGGACCAATGGGCCACATACGGTGGATACAATGGCGTTATTAAAGGCAATGGTATTTACCAAAATAAGCTCGTAACCGCCAGGTCAGCCGCTGCCCTGATTGACTCTACAGTCCTTCGAAGTGCAAGTGGCGATACAGTAAAGGTCAATTCTTCAGTTGGAGTGAAAGTACGTTTGACTGCGGGTGGCGCCGAGGTCGTGGGTTCTCCGAAAGCGAATGGTAGCACCGGTGTTCTCATCACCGGCGGAGGGCCGACATTAGCCTACCTTAGTAGTGCAAATCGTTACTATATTTGGTGGCAGGTTGATTGGGGTGGTGGGGTGCAAGGGTGGTCTGCTGAAGACTTCCTAGAGAGAACTGGTGGAGGAGGGGGTGCTCCCGCCGCGCCGGTGGCGACAGCGGCGACGAACGTGACGAGCAGCAGCTTTCAGGAGAACTGGAATGCTTCAAGCGGTGCGACCGGCTACCGCATGGATGTGGCCCTCGACAGCGGATTCACCAACTACGTTTACAACAACTACGATGTCGGAAATTTCACCGGCATAACTGTCACGCCGTTAAGTGCGGGAACGACCTATTATTACCGGGTGCGAGCCTATAACGGCAGCGGCACGAGCGGAAACTCGGGCACGATCAATGTGACGACGACCGGGAATGCTCCCGCCGCGCCGGTGGCGACGGCAGCGACGAACGTGACGAGTAGCAGCTTCCAGGAGAACTGGAATGCTTCAAGCGGCGCGACCGGCTATTACATGGACGTGTCCACAAGCAGCACTTTCAGCAATTTCGTCTTTAACAACTATGACGTGGGCAATTTCACAGGCATAACCGTCACACCATTGAGTGCCGGCACAACCTACTACTACCGGATTCGGGCCTACAATGGCAGTGGGACCAGCGGGAATTCCAACACGATCACCGTGACAACGAGCGGGAGTGCTCCCGCCGCGCCTGTGGCGACGGCGGCGACGAGCGTGACCAGCAGCAGCTTTCTGGCGAACTGGGGTGCGGTCAGCGGAGCCACGGGTTACTACATGGACGTGTCCACCAGCAGCACGTTCGGCAGTTACGTATTTAACAACTACGACGTGGGCAATTACACGGGCATCACCGTCACACCGCTGAGTGCCGGGACGACCTATTACTACCGGATTCGGGCCTACAATGGCAGCGGGACCAGCGGGAACTCCAACACGATCACCGTGACAACGAGCGGCTCAACGAAAATCATTTCGTTGAGTGGTAATCTCGCTTTTGGCAATGTGGCGGTTGGTTCCTCCGCTCAGAGCACATTGACGATTACCAACACGGGCAACGCGGTCTTGTCGATTAGCGGAATCACCTATCCGACCGGGTTCAGCGGCAACTGGGCCGGACAGATCGGAATAGGCCAGTCGCAAAACATCGCAGTGACGTTCGCTCCGACCGCGGCTACCAGCTATGGCGGAACAGTGACGGCCACCTCGGATGCGACGAGCGGAACAAATACAATTCAATGCTCAGGAACAGGGATAAGCGCGGCGACGCGAATCATTGGTCTCACGGGAAATCTGGCTTTTGGCAGCGTGGCGGTGGGCTCCTCGGCGCAGAGCACGCTGACGATTGCCAACACGGGCAACACGGTTTTGTCGGTCAGCGGCATCACCTATCCGAGCGGGTTTAGCGGCAACTGGGCTGGACAGATCGGAGTGGGTCAATCGCAAAACGTGACAGTGACGTTCTCTCCAAGCGCCGCAACCAGCTACGGTGGCACGGTGACGGTCACCTCAGACAAGACCAGCGGCACAAACACGGCCACCGCATCGGGCACCGGAACGGTTACGGCGACACGAATCATTGGTCTGACAGGCAACCTAGCTTTTGGCAATGTGGCGGTGGGTTCCTCGGCGCAGAGCACGCTGACGATTACCAACACAGGCAACACGGTGTTGTCGGTCGGTGGCATTACCTATCCGAGCGGGTTCAGTGGCAACTGGGCTGGACAGATCGGAGTGGGTCAATCGCAAAATGTGACAGTGACGTTCTCTCCAACTACCGTGAGCAGCTACGGGGGCACGGTCACGGTGGCTTCGGATGCGACGAGCGGTACAAATACGATTCAAAGCTCAGGAACAGGGACCAGCACGGCAGCCCAGGTAAATCTAACACCATACAAGCCGTCTGGCTGGTCAGACAAGATCGTCGTTACCAGGGCCACTGGAGCCACATTCACCAGCGCCGTTGATGCAGCGAATTTAAGCACTGCCGACACGCTGTATGTGGACTGGGCAGCAGTTAACAACGGCACGCAGGACATCACAAACACATACCACACGGAAATTTATGTGGACAATGTGCTAAAAGTTACCTTCTCCACCACGTCTCTTCCGGCGGGTTACATAAATTGGGCTTCTGACTATTCAATCGGCTCTTTGAGCGCAGGAACTCATACTATTAAAGTCAAGGCAGACTCGGCGAACGAGGTTTTAGAGACGAATGAAAGCGACAACGAGTATGTCAAAACCATCACCGTGAATGCGGTGTTATCTACTAACGCCAACCTTTCTAATCTCGCGATTAGCACGGGTTCTCTGAATCCCGCCTTTGCCAGCGCGACGACGAGTTACGCGGCGACCGTTCCTAACGCGACAGCCGCGTTGACGATCACGCCGACGGTCGCGGATACAACCGCCGCGGTGAAGGTCAACGGTGTGGCCGTGTCCTCCGGCACTGCGAGTGCCGCGGTCAGTCTCAATATTGGCAGCAACACCATCACCACCGTGGTTACCGCGCAGGATGGCACAACAACGAAGACTTATACGTTGGCGGTGACGCGGGATACCTACTACGCAACGTGGAGCGCGACGCATAGCGTCACTGGTACTGGATCTGGATTGACGGAGGACTTCGATCATGACGGCCTGATTAACGTCCTTGAAATGGCCTTTGGAACAGACCCGACCGTAACGAATTCCGGAGTCATCACCTTGAATGGGGCGACCATCGCTCAGCGCGGTATCCCAACGGTTTGGATGCAAAACAACGCCAACGGGGTGGACTACCGTGCGCTGTTTGGACGACGAACGGATTACGTGGCAGCAGGATTGACCTACACGGTGCAGTTCAGTGCCGATTTGGTGACGTGGCAGAACAGTACCGACACGCCGACGCGCATGGCTGGCGACAGCGAGATTGACGCAGTGACGGTGCCCTATCCGTATTTTGTGAACGGACGCAAAGCTCGATTTTTCCGTGTGCAGGTGAGCAGCCAGTAGCGTCATTACCAATGAATTCATTCTCCACATATCCCACATCGCGCACTATTCTGATGCAGCGCTTCTGTC
Organism: Chthoniobacter sp.; assembly: GCA_043779575.1. GTDB lineage: Bacteria > Verrucomicrobiota > Verrucomicrobiia > Chthoniobacterales > Chthoniobacteraceae > Chthoniobacter. The sequence continues at coordinate 4,983 of JAYWEB010000327.1, forward strand.
CTGTTTTCATCTCCCTGCTGGCGATGGTCATGAACCCGGCGCGTGCGGCAGTCATCTACAGCGGCCTCGAGAATATCGGCATCCCCACGGACTTTACCGGCATCTACCTTGACCTCGACACGGGTACCACCGGCACGAGCGACAGCTCGCCTCCCACCGGCTGGGACATCAACCCTTTCTTTGGTGGGAGCGGTGTCGCCAACAGCCCCGCTTTCCAACCCGCCCGGAGCGGCACTGCGAACTCCGATCCCATCCTCGGGCTGGCGGTCGGGGCGACGGTCGATGTAACGCGGCTTTTTTCCACGAGCTATGGCGGTTCGCAGACTCATCTTGGCACGCAGTTCACCGCCGGCCAGGAGGGCTACCTCGGATTTAAGTTCACCAATAATGCCGCCACCGGGACTTACTACGGGTGGATGCGCGTGGCTTTCACTGCGAACGCGGCGGGGGCGGTGCTCAAAGACTGGGCCTATGAAAATGGCGGGACCGCTATCGTCACGGCGCGGGTGCTCCAGAGCGCCGCTGTGGCCGGGGCGCAGGTCGTCACGCTTTCCCCCGGCACCGGCGAATCCTTTACCCTCGGCACCGCGCTGACCAATACCGGCGGCAACATCAACAGCCTGGTGAAGACTGGCCTTGGCACCGCCATCCTCACCACCGCGAGCAGCAACACCGGCGGAACCACCATCAGCGGCGGCGTGCTCCGCGTGAGTGCCGACACCGCCCTCGGCGCGAGCGGCGGCGTGACCATCAATACGGGTGCGACCTTGCAAGCCGGCGGCACACTCACGAGCAGCCGCAGCTTCACCCTCGGCACCGGCGGCGGAAAGATCGACACGAACGGCAACACCGTGACGCTCGGCTCCACGAGTACGGTAAGTGGCTCGGCGCTGACGAAGATCGGCAGTGGGACGCTGAACCTCGGCGGGACGCAGACCTACGGAACGCTAACGGCAAACGCTGGGACGACCAATGTGAACAGTGCCGTCGGCACAGGCACCTCCTCGGTGAGCGTAACGAATTCGGGCACGAAACTGAAGTTTGGCAGCGTGAGCCAGAAGCTCGCTTCACTGACCATCGGGGCCGGGGCGACCGTGATCTTCACGAGCGGGACTGCCTCCGGCTCCTTCAGCGGAGCAGGGGATGGCGGGAAAGCTCCGAGTTTCGGCGGGGTCGCACCCGACTCCGCCGCTGTGCCGGAGCCCGGCACTTTCGGCCTGCTCGTGGTCGGGGTGCTCGGCGCGCTGGGGTGGCGTCGGGTTCAGCGCGGGCGGGGGAAAGGTTGATGCGTGCGGGGATTGGTGGATAGATAGCGTGCGCGGTTTTTTCCGCGCGCTCCCCAATGTATATCGACGTCATCCTCAGCCCGGCGGAAATCGCCAGCGTCCTGCCGACGCGCGATCTCTCGGGGACGACGTGCGTGGTTTTCGATGTGCTGCGGGCGACGTCGTCGATGATTACGGCGCTGGCGCACGGGGCGACGGAGATTTATCCGGTGCGGACGATCGAGGAGGCGCTGGCGCTGAAAGTGCTGATGCCGACGGCGCTGCTCGGCGGGGAGCGGAATGGAGATTTGATCGGGGGTTTCGACGTGGGCAATTCGCCGCTGGAATACACGGAGCGGGTGAATGGCCGGAGGATCATCACGACGACGACCAATGGCACCATCGCGCTGCGGGCGTGCGACGGCGCGGAGCGCGTGCTGGTGGGCGCGGTGCTGAATATCGACGCGGTGGCCAATGTGCTGCGCGAGTCGTGGCCCGCGCGGGTGCTGATGGTGTGCGCGGGGACGTTCGCCGATTTCGCGCTCGAAGATGCGTGCGGCGCGGGGCTGCTCATCGGCTATCTGGGCGCGGAGAGCCTGAGCGATGCGGCGCACGCGGCGCTGGCGGTCGCGCGCCTTTATCCCGAGCCGCTGGCGGCCTTGCGGGCTTCGCAAAACGGGCGCGTGCTGGCGAAGTCGGGACGCCTGTCCGACGTGGAATGGTGCGCGCAGCTTTCGCTCGTCGATGTGGTGGGTGAAATGCAGTCGGCGGTGATCCGGCCCGTGGCACGATGAGGAGCGCCGTCGCCAGACTCACCGAGCCGCTGACCGCGTGGCTGCCGGATATTTCGCGGGTGCCGGTGCGGCGGCAGGTGACGATCGGGGTGCTCGCGTCGGTGGTGCTGCATCTGCTGGGGTTCGTGGTGATGGCGGTGGTCGCGGGGGTGCTGCCGAAGTCCGCGGAACTCGCGCCGCCGAAGCCGCCGGAGCAGTTGGAGCTGCAGATCCTGGAGCCCGAGCCGCAGATCGTGGCGGCGCCGCTGCCGGAGGAGAAGCCGTTCATCGACTCGCGCGGCCTGGCGGAATCGAAGCCGGCGGAGGACCCGGTTTTCGAGTCCGACAAGGACATGACCGAGGCCAGCGAGAAGGCGGCGACGGGTGATCTGGCGCTGCCGAGCCAGGAGGGCAGCGGACGCATCGAGAACGTTTTCGAGACGAAGAAGGCGGCCGTGGGCGCGGTCGGGGAAGCGCCCGCGCCGCCGACTCCGCCGCCGGTCGCGCCGCAGCCGGAGCAGGCAACCCCGCCCCAGGAAAAATCCACGCCCGCGCCGCCGACGGCGACGCCGCCGCCGAAAACGAAGGACAAGCCGGACGCGGCGGAGATGGCGAAGACGATGCTGGAGAAACTCCGCGAGGTGGAAAAGAAGCGCGAGGAGGAGATCGCGCTCCAGGCGCGGGCGCTCCCGCCTTTACCCCCGCCCGCGGTGCAGCGGGAGCCGCAGCAGATGGCGAAGCTGACCACGCCCGCGCCGGAGATCAAACCGCCGTCGAAGCCCGCCTATCAGCCCGAGCAGGAGCAAAGCCGCGTGGAGGGCCGCATCACGAACCTCGGCAGGAACGCGGTCAGCGCAGTGGCCACGCCGCTCGGCAAATACAAGGCGCAGGTTTACAACGCGATCGGCTCGCGCTGGCTCTACTACGTGAAAAGCCAGATGGACGTGCTCGCGATCGGCACGGCGCGGGTCAGCTTTGCGGTCACGAGCGCGGGCCGGGTGCGCGACATCCGCGTGGAGGGCAACACCGCAAATGCGAGCTTTGCCGAAGTCTGCGAGCGCGCTATCAGGGACGCCGAAATTTCCCAGCCGCCCGCCGGTTCGCTCGATCAGATGCGCGATGGCCGGCTGGAATACTCGATTACTTTCACGCTCTACAATTTCCACGAATGACCCCGATCTCACCGCTAGCCGCCGCCTCCTTCCAGTCGGTCTTCGAGTTTTTTCAAAAGGGCGGGGCGTTCATGTATCTGCTGCTGGTCTGCTCGGTCGTGTCGGTCGCCGTCATCGTCCTGCGGGCGCTGGCGCTGCGGCGGGCGCTGGTGGTGCCGCCCTTCATCGAGCGCGAAATCGAGAGCATCGAGCCGGGCGATGCGGCGACCGCGGCGGTGCGGCTTTCGCGCGTGGTGGAAAACGACCGCTCGGCGCTCGGGCGGATCATCCAGGTGGGGCTGCGGCATTTGAGCTGGCCGAAGTCGGAGAACATCGAGGCCGTGCAGACCCGCGCGCAGCATGAAATCGTGCGGCTGGAAAGCGGGCTGTTCGTGCTGGAGGTCATCGTCGGCATCGCGCCGCTGCTCGGCCTGCTCGGCGCGGTGTCGGGGCTGGTCACGGTGTTCGCGTCGTTTGGCGCGGACGCGGCGTCGCAGGATCCGCGCGGCATCGCGAAGGGCATCTCCGAGGCGCTCAGCACGACCATCGCGGGGCTGGCGATCGCCATCCCGAGCCTCATCGCCTACAGCTATTTTTCGCGGAAGATCGAGACGATGGCCGCCGAGATGGAGTCGCTGACCGCCGACCTGCTGGCCAA
>JAYWEB010000328.1:0-3568 GCA_043779575.1 Chthoniobacter sp.
GGTGGATACGCCGGTCGGCAGTCCCGTCACGAATCTTGTCTGTGGTGATGCCTACATCATTGAAGGCCAGTCCAACGCCCTCGCAACCGACAATAGTGAACCCAGCGACCCTACTGTCTATCCATGGATTCGCTCCTATGGCATTACGGTCGGTTGGGGCTATGCGATCAACAAAGGTTCGGAATTGGAACTTGGTGTTTGGGGCATGATTCTGGCCAAACGCTTGTCAACTTACGCGAACATGCCGATTTGCATCATCAACGGGGCAGTTGGCGGCACCCGGATCGACCAGCACCAGCCCAATCCGGCGGATCATTCCGCACCCGGCAGTCTCTATTCCATTTACGCTAATCTTTACAACCGCGTCGTAGGGGCCAAACTGACCCACGGAATCCGGGCGGTGCTGTGGCATCAGGGCGAACAGGACCAGGGATCCGGCGGGCCTGACGGCGACTACAACTACAAGTTCCATCAGCAGTATTTCGTGGATATGTCCGCTGCCTGGAAGCAGGATTTTCCCAACATTAGAAATTACTACGTCTTCCAAATCTGGCCGGCCGCGTGCGGTGACACCTCGCGCAACGATCAGTTGCGCGAGGTGCAGCGGACATTGCCCTACCTCTATTCCAACATGAAGCCGATGAGCACCATGGGAATCAACCCCGGTTCGAGCTGTCATTATGTGCTGGCCGGGTATCAGGTCTTTTCCGACCTGCTCGGTCCTTTGGTGGAGCAGGATGTTTACGGACGGAATCCTGCGGAGGTCAATACTGCGCCCGAATTGAAAAGGGTCTACTTTACGAATGCGACACGCAATAAGATCGCCTTGGAATTCGGACAGAACATAAACTGGAATGCCGGTGCTCCGGGATTGTTTTACCTCAGCGGCGAATCCGTCCCTGCCACGGTGAGTTCGGGCAGCGTGAGCGGTAATATCATCGAACTGCAATTGAACAAGACCTCCAGCGCCACGGCAATTACCTACGTCAAAGGTCTTAATTCCTGGTCGCAAAATGACATCCTGAGAGGCACCAATGGCATTGCCGCGCTCACCTTTGCTGATCTCTCCATCGGACCACCGGTGCCGACGGGACTTGCGGCCACCGCGGGCGACAGCCAGGTGGCATTGAGTTGGACCGCGTCCGCCGGAGCCACTGGCTATAATATCAAACGTGCGGTGACGAATGGCGGGCCATACACTGTGATCGGAACCGCGGTTGGCGCGAGCTACACGGACACCACCGCCGCGAACGGCACGACTTATTACTACGTGGTGTCGGGCACGACCGGCTTGGGCGAGAGCGCGGACTCCACCCAGGTCAGTGCCACACCTTTAAGTTCGGCCAAGGACATCCTGACCTTTGTCTTTCCGGGGCTGCCGGCGACCACGATCTCCGGCACGAGCATCAGCGTGACCGTGCCGTATGGGACCGTTGTAACAGCGCTCGCGCCCACCTTCACCCAATCGCCCCTGGCCACTGTCGCGCCGGTTTCCGGCACGGCGAGAAATTTCACCTCCGCGCAGACCTACACCGTCACCGCCCAGAATCTGTCCACGAAGGTTTATACCGTGGCCGTGACCGTGGCTCCTTCGCCCTACGCCACATGGGCATCGGCTCCCGCGCAGGGCCTGACCCCGGGCGTGAATGACGGCCCGCTGGACGATCCCGAGCGCGATGGCATTTCCAACGTGCTGGAGTTCGTCCTCGGCGGTGCCCCCTTGGCTTCCTCGTCGGCGATCCTGCCCAAGCTGACGAAAACACTCGGCAACTGGGCCTTTGAGTATGACCGCAGCACTGTCTCGCTTTCCTCCACGACGCAGGTGGTGGAATACGGCAGTGACTTTGTCGGCTGGACGCCGATCCCGGTGACGGCGGGGAGTGGTGGGTCGGTGACTGTCACCCCCGGAGGCGCGACCGATCACGTCAGCGTCGCCATTCCCGCCGGGAGCGGAAAGCAGTTCGTGCGGCTGAAAGTCACGCAGTGAGCTAGACGGGGATCGCTCCCGCGGATTTTTTCGAGAGTCGGCTCGCCGTCGGCAGTCGGTTGGCTCACGCTTCGCGCTGCCATGTCCGACTTCGCCCAGACCGGTCTCATCTGCACGCTACAGCGGCTGAATGATGGGCATTTGGCGAAGATCGAGGGTGAGCTGGCGCGACTGGCGGAGGCGCGGCCGATCGCGCTGGTGCTGCCGTGTCATGGGGCGGATTTGGAAAGGCCGGCGCTGGCGCACATTGTGGCGGAGTTGGCGGAGGGGCCGCGCTTTTTGCGGGAGATCGTGGTGAGCATGAACGGGGTGAGCGCCGAGCAGTTCGGGTGCGTGGAGGAGCGGTTCGCGGCGCTGCCGATGCGGCGGACTTTTTTGTGGAATGATCGGCCGGGGGCCGCGGCGGGGGGCGGGGGAAAGGGCGGGAATGTGGCGGCGGCGCTGCGGCATCTGGTGGGCGAGGGGAGGTGCGGGATCATCGCGACGCAGGATGCGGATGTGGCGTCGTTCCGGCGGCAGGATTTGGCGCGGCTGTGCTATGCGGTGGCGGAGCCGCGGCTGGGTTTCGAGTTTGCGAAGATGTATTACCCGCGCGTCACGGATCGGCTGTATGGACGGGTGTCGCGGCTCTTTCTCGCGCCGCTGCTGCAGGCGCTGGTGCGGGTGGCGGGGCATCAGCCGCTGCTCGGGTTTCTGCTGAGTTTCCGCTATCCGCTGGCTGGTGAGGTGGCGATGACGCGGGAGGCGGCGGAGGCGTTGCCGGTGGCCGCGGGCTGGGGGCTGGAGATCGGGCAGCTTTGCGCGGTCTTTCGCCTGCTCGATCCGCATCGCGTCTGCCAGGTCGGCGGAGGCGCGGGGTATGATCACAAGCACCAACCGGCGAGCACGGCGCTGGCGGGCATGGCGGTGGAAATCGCGGCGGAACTTTTTCGTCAGCTCGGTGCCGAGGGGCTGCCGGCGGACGCGGCCTTTCGTCGCGCAGTCGCGGCGGCTTACCGGCGGGAAGCGGCGCTGGCACTGCATCGCAGCGCCAGTCTCGCGCTGATCAACGACCTGCCGTTTGACGAAAATGCCGAGCGCGAAATGATCGCGGTCTTTGCCGGCACGCTCGATCAATGAGCGGGCGAAGCGCTCACGCGGGGGCGCCTTCGCGCGTGAGCAGGAAGCTGCTGAGGCGCTTCAAACCTTCCGCGTAAAAGCGATCGCGCACGGCGCCGACGTAGTGGCGGCAGACGGCGTCCGGCGAGGCGCGGCGACTGAGCGAAACCTCGTAGCGGCGCGGGAGCAGCCCGCCTTTGCCCCGCGCGGCGGCGCAGAGCATGAAGAGCGTCTGCTCGATGCGCCAGACGTGGCCGTTCGGCAGCGAAGTCAGCGCGAGTGCGCGGTCGCAGAGGTCGTAGTCGATGGCGGTTTTGTTGAGCAGGCAGAGGCCGCTGTTCACCCGCCGCCAGATTTTGATGTCGAGTTCCTCCTGCGCTTCGCTGGCGGTGATGAGCGCGCCTTCGCGGACGTCTTCATTGAACCAGCACTCGTCCGATTCCACGCTCACCCAGTCGAGGATTTCGCGCGGGTGATTGAAGA
>JAYWEB010000329.1:0-3556 GCA_043779575.1 Chthoniobacter sp.
GAAGGTCGTGTTGCGGGAATTCTGCGGCAGCGTCTGCACCCGCACATGCACGGTGTAGCTGTTCGAGCGCGTGGTCAGCCGCGGATAGATGTAGGCATAAGGCTTCTCCAGACTGTTATCGCCCGTCAGCTTGTGCTGATCCCAGAAGGTTTTCAGCAGGGAGTCAAAGCTCGTCAGCAAGGTGTTCGATTCGAACCCTGCCTTGACGTGGGTTGGTATCGAAACGGGGCCAGACGACGTCGGCAGATCCTGCGGGATGAGCGGGATGTCGCAGATTTCCGACGCGGAGACGAAGGGCTTGTTCTTATCCAGCCGGTCGGCGATCTGCTTGAGCGTGTTGTCCAGATCGATGCTCCGCCGCACAATCACGCCCTGTCCGCCGCCCGCGCCTCCCATCTCACCGGGGGTTCCGCAGAGCTTGTAGAACTGGCTGAAAGTTCCGCCCGCTCTGTCCGCCTGGTCGGGGTTCATGGCGGTGATTTTCACCGACTTGAGCACGGCCCGCAGCCCGGTGTCGCGCCGGAGGTTGGTGAAAGGGGCGATCTGCTGGTTGAGGTTGATCTTGCCCGCGGTGGCGAAGGGTTCGCTGATCGCGTAAGGCTCGGCCACCGGCATCCAGAAAAGGTCGAGCAGCAGATGGTCCGGCGGCTGCCCGCCGACGGCGCTTCCGGGATGATTGGTTCCGCCCGGCAGGTAGGATTTAGCCGGGCGAAAGAGCAGCGTCTGCCAAGGCTTGTTAGCCTTTACCCCGGTGGGCAGCGAACCAAACATGACCGGCGAGGAAATCAGGCGGTTCGGGGAAAAAAACGTGCTCAGCGCCTGCATGCCATCCTGCGGATTCCACCACCAGCCGATGTAGGGCGCGGGCAGATCACCAAAGGCACCTTCATAGGCATTCCTGCTGCCAGCACCGTGCAGATGCCGGCGGGTGCCTTCGTCGGGCTTGTTGCAAAGGGCACCGTCGCTGATGAACGCGGGGCCGTTATCCCAGTCTCCAGGAGAGCCTTGGGAATTAAAAACCGCAGGGATGCCCGCGGGAATGTCGGGCCGGCCGTCGTCCCTGTAGCTCGTCATGGGACTTCCGTCGGGCCGGTTAAACAAAGAACCAAAAGCCGCACCACTGGTCGGCCAGGGCCAGCCGGGGCGCAGACTATGGTTCTGGCTGTTCCGCCGTCCGCTGTCCGTGTAGGCTCCGTTGGGCGCGGGCGCGAAATAAGTGTCATCGACGGTTCGGCGGGCGGCGACCAGGCGCATGTCGCCCTGCAGGCCATACGCTTGATTTCCGGGGTTCCCCACCGCTACCAGCGAGCGGATGGTGTGTCCGCCATCGAAGTCGGCCCGGCCCGCGTGATTGATACGTTCGGCCCGCGTGGTCCCTCCGGTGCCAGCGTTGGCGATCTCGCCGCCAGATGTCGGCATCGGCACCTGCTGGGTGGGAAACTTGAAGGTGATCGTCTGGATGACCGGCTCATCGCCTTGGTTCCTGGCATTGGGCCTCGCGGTCGCACTGACCTTCACGGTGACAGTGCCCCCAAAGGTCAGGGAAGCCCCGCTCAGCAAGACCTCGCCGGTCGGCGGCACGGAATCCGCCGGCGAGCCGACGTTTTGCGGGTACCTTCCGCCGTTGTTGTTCTCGCAGAGGCAGTGCCACCCCATAGTTCCGCCGACCTTCGATTCGTGGTCCTCCACGGCCGCGATGCGCCCCACGTCGTAGAGCGTCGGCTGGACGAGGGCCGACTTCGGATCGGCGGGGCTGGAAAGGAACGGATACTTCACCGCGCCGGACGCTTCGGTCACCTTGATGTCGATCTTATCGAACGTAATCCGCAAGCCCAAGGTGAGTCCGGTGAAACCAGCCATGGGAGAAAAAAGCTTTGGGATCAGCGAAAACTCGACTTTGTCGTCCTTGCGGATCATGACCAGCGCGAGTTCGGAGATCGTGGCGATGCGACCAATGCCGCGGGTGTCCCACCTGCCTATTTCGATCGGCACGACCTGACCGAGGGGCCCCATCCCGCGCGAAAAATCCGGCGGAAAAAGGCCCGTCAAAGAATTGCCGTCAGGCTCTGTCGTTCCCAAGGCTCCTTCCACGCCCTGCGTATAGGCCGACACCACACCACTCGGCTCCCCGGATTTGTCGGCGAGATTCGTGCAGCGGATGTAGTCGAAAATTTCCGTCAGAATCTGGTCGCGATCCGCGCCGTACTTGTCCTTGAAAGTCTTCGTCACGCTCCCGCCAGGGAAGGCTCGCTCCGTCAACCCTTGCAGGTATTCCAACACGGCCAGATTGCGCGCTGAGAGATCCACCGTGGGATGGTTCGCATCCTGCCGGGTGAAATAAAATGGCAGCGAGCTGCTGCCGCTTTTCGGACCCATCGTGGCACAGAAGGCGATGAGCTTGTCGATGGCCGTTCGGCGGTTGGGGTCCACCATCTCCGGCCAGATGGAGACGCGCGGCTGGTTGAAGAGGTTCTGTTCCGGCGCCTTGCTGCTCGCGGTGAGGAAAAACTTCGCCATCTCCAGCATCTCCCGCGTGGTGTCGCGCCCGGTGCTGGCACTGGCCGGTGGTGCTAGCACCCACGGGCTGCGCGTGGTCGCGAACATTGGCGAGAAGAGAAACTCGTCGATGGTCGCGTAGAGGCGGTCGCCGTCCGCAGTGACCGCGTAAGTCGTTTCGTCGATGGATCTCTGGCCTCCACTGAACAGCCCCCCGCCGGGTCCTCCCCGCTTGGTTCCGCCTTTGGAAGAATAGTCGTCATCTGGTGACGTCCGAACCGTCTGAGTATAATCAACACCACCGGCGCTCTGAAGATACTCCACGCCGGTGACCCTGGGGATGAACTTGTTGATCTCATCGATCATTTTCGTGCGCGTGTAGGGCAGCGCAGTGACCGGGTCTGTCATCAGCATCAACTGGCGGCCAAAGATGGTCGAAAGGCAGGTCGTCGCCGGATGGCCGGAATACCGCTGATACTCCTTTTGCGCGGCCTGCCGCTCCGCCAGATCCCACTCGAACACGGCATCGTTGGAAGACCGGTAGTTCATTGCCGGCTTCTGCACACCGGGCTGGGAGTTGCCCACCGGCGTGTCCCAGAAGGTGCCTTCCGAGGCGGTGTTGATGTTCACCTTCGCCGTCTCATCGTCCGTCCAGAAAGCCACCCGCCCCACCACCGTATTCGGCTCCCCCTGCGCCGTTGTCGTGCGCGCGCTCGGCACCACCACTGCCACATCCCCCGCCGTCCCCGACGCCTTCGCCGGGGCCAGCGTCCCGTCTTTCAAAAGATACAACCACTTCACCGGCATGGTCACGCCGCGGTTTGTGTAATCATCCACCTTGAAGCCCTCGATGTCGGGAACACCATCGTCAGTTTTGCTTGGATCCTTCCCATTCAGCGACAAATGCCCGACCCCGGCGGGGAGGCCGGCAGGGTTGCCGGGAGGGTTGATCACGCTGATGTGATTGCCGTCGAAGATCGGGTAGTTATTCAGCTTCTTCGTCTTCGTTGGGTCGCTCCAATCGGTCCTCCCCAAATCCGCCGCCGGGGCGTTCATGTCC
>JAYWEB010000330.1:0-8777 GCA_043779575.1 Chthoniobacter sp.
TGAGCAACGCGAAACTGCGGGCGACCGGCTGGCAGGCGCGGTATCCGTCGTTCTTCGCGGCGGTGGAAAATGATCCCGCGCTGCTCGTGGTGGCCGGTCCGACAGCATCATCCTAAACGAAATCCACGCGGTTCGGCTGCGGAATTTCCTGCTCCCGCTGCTGATCTTGATCCTGATCTGCCTCCTTCGAAATCAGGAGCAGGAGCAAGAGCAGGAGCGGGCTGCAGGGTGAGCCCGAGGGAAATCAGGGTTTGACACCCACCCCGGCCAACCGGCAGAACACCCCCGCAGCTCAACCCTGTAACCCCAACCCAACCAACATGCACAAACCTCTCGCCACCTCCATCGCCCTCACGCTCGGCTTCATCGCCCTCGCGACTCCGGGTGCCACCCAAGCCGGCCAGCCGCTTTACGGCCCGACCGGAAATGACGCCAAAGGCAAGGTCGTCTCCCCGCTCGATCCCGTGCCCGGCGCCCTCACGCTCGGCGGGGAATTCAGCAGCCACCTGCAAGGCATCTACCTCGACTCGATCACGCCTTTCTGGCGGCCGGGCGATGCCACCATTTTCCTCAACACCCGCAGCAGCTACAACGACAGCCACCAGTACGAGTCCAGCTATGGCCTCGGCGTGCGCTACCTCGTGCCGGGCCAGGACATCATCATCGGCGCGAACGCCTTTTACGACTCCATCGACAGCCAGTTCGACAACCAGTTCCACTCAGCCGGCTTCGGCGCGGAGATCCTGACCCGCTGGGTCGATGCCCGCTTCAACTACTATCTCCCGGCGAGCGACGACATCCTCGCGGGCAGTGATCGCCGCACGCGGACCAGCAGTTTCACGGACGGTGCGGGAACCACGACGACCCGCACGCGCCGCCAGACCTTCCACACTTTGGAAGCGTCGCTCGAAGGCTGGAACGCCGAGGTGGGCTTCCTCATTCCCGGGCTCGACCGCTACATGGAGACGCGCGTTTTCGGCGGCTACTACCATTACAATCACCCGTTCGCGAGCGACTACGAAGGCTTCAAAGCGCGGCTCGAAGCGCACTTCCTGCCCGGCGTCATCGGCAACGTCGAGTGGTGGGATGATGCCTATCTCAACGGCGGCCACTGGACGACGGATGTCCGCGTGTCCGTGCCGTTCTCGTTCTTCAATCTCTTCAGCGGACGCAATCCGTTTGAGGGAGCGGGCGAGTCCTTTCGCCCGCGCCAGCGCGAATTCCGCGAGCGCGTGAGCGACATGGTCATCCGCTCGCATCGGGTGAAAACGGTGAAGTCCGGGGACATCGAAACGAGCGACCAGACTTCGACCAGCCGAAGGACCAGTGCCCCCAAGCCCACCGTGGTTTCAGCTCCGACACCTCCGCAGCCGACGCCGCCGATCATCTTCGAGTAAGACTCAACTCGCAAAATTCAGCCGCTGGTCCGCCTCCGCGAGCCAGCGGCTTTTTGTTGGCTGGTAGCCGGGTGAAAGCGTTCAGCGCAGCCGCAGCACGCGCATCCACTCGCGTCCCTCGCGACCGGGGTAGGCGTTCTGCGGGAGCCATTCGCGGAGCAGGGTGAAGCGGGGGTCGAAGAGCGCATCGAGTTCCGTTTTGGAAACGCCGAAGGGCGGGCCTTCGTCCGGGTGATCGTGGCCGGGGTCGAGGTAGAAGACGGCCAGCAGATGTCCGCCGGGGCGGAGCGCGCCGGCCACGGCGGCGACATACGCCGCGCGCATCGCGGGTTCGATGGCGCAGAAGCAGGTGTGTTCCCACACCCAGTCGAAGCACCCGCGCAGCCGCAGCGGCAGCGCGCAAAGGTCCGCGAGTTCGTAGCGCTCGCCGCCCACCGTCGGGAAAGTGCGCGCGCCTTTCACCGCCGAGGGCGCGATGTCGAGGCCTACGATTTCATCCGCCGTGGCCGCCAGCGCGCGGACATCGTGGCCGAGGCCGCAGCCCGGCACGAGCACGCGACCGCGGACCGGCGCGATGCGGAGGAAATCCACGAGGCCGGGGCTCGGCGCGCCTTTGTCCCACGGCATTTCGTTCTTTTGGTAGTTGGCTTCCCAGTCGGTCGGCATGTGCGGTGCAAGGTGCGGGTTGACTTAGCGGCGGAGCCAGATGGTGGCTTCGGCCACGCTCCATTGGAATTTGCGGGCGTGCTCGCGGATGAGGAAAGGCAGCTCGCGCACTGCGACCAGCGCGAAGTGCTCCGCCAGCGCGGCTTCCAGTCCGGCGCGCGTCTTTACGGGCTGGCCGTCGCGCGCGAAACCGCCGAGCCAGTTGGCCCGCGGCGTGAACTCCTCCAGCCACGTGTAGGGCGACGTGATGATGAGTTGCCCGCCCGCTTTCACCAACCCCGGCAACTGCGCGAGACAGCGCTGCGGCGCGCGCAGGCGGTCGATGAGATTCGCCAGCAGCACGACATCGAACGCGCCCAGCCCCGCCCGCAAGTCCATGGCGTCCCCGACTTCAAACGCGACCCGCTGCCGGTCGATCTCCGGCGGCACGCCCGCGCGGCACGGCGTGGTCAGCGCGCCTTCGTCGGCGCGCAGGAAAGCGAGGTCGCCCTCCGTGCGCAGCACGTCCGCCGCGTCGATGAAACGGCGCGAGAAGTCGATGCCCACGACTTCGGTGCAATGCCGCGCCAGCTCAAAGGTCGAGCGCCCCACCGCGCACCCCAGATCGAGCGCGCGCGCTGCCGCCGGCACGCGCGCCGCATCCACACATTCGCGCACGCACCGCGCCGGATAATCCAGCGCCTCGCGCGGCCCGCCCGCGTGCGGCAGCACCTCCTCCGGCGTGCCGTAGTGAAAGAGCAAATACTCCGCGAGGAGCTTGTCGGTCTCGTAAATGTTCACTCTGCAAGCAACCCGCGCATATAGTTCGCCGGCGCGAAATTTTCGATCAGCACCTCCGTCTTTCCGCCGCGGCGCATGCGGACTTGCGGGACGTTGATCTCCGGCGTCTTCGACGGCGAAAACAGGATGTCGTCGTGCGTCGCGTTCTTCTTGTTCGCGAAAAGATCGGGCGTCAGCCGACCGCCGAGATGGTCGCTGCGGCCAGTCGCCACATGCAGCGTGCCGAGGATTTTTTCGTCCTGAATGTCGCGCCCCGAAACCGGCAGTTCCTGCGTGCCAAAGCCCAGCTCCCCCAGCTCGCCCGTCACCGGATCGGATTGCAGCTTCGCGTTGTGCTCGTCCACCGTCGCCTGATTTCCGCGGAGCAGCGTCGCGCGATTGATGCGGCAGTCTTTCACCGTCATCACCGCGATCGTGCCGTCCTCGTACTTATGCGGAAACTCGCCCGCCGCACTCGCGGGGACGTAATAGATTTCGCCCGCCGGCAGGTTCGCGATGTCCGGTCCGCCGCGGCACAGACCGTGGCTTTTCTGCGCCTCCTGCCCGCCGAGATCGAGATGCAGCGTGTATTTCCGGTTTGCAAAAACGAAGTCAATCTCCACCCACTCCGCCCGCGTCATGCCCAGCCGCAGCTTCTCCGCCTGCCTGCTCACCTCGAAATAATCCACCGCCAGACCCGAGCTGAGAATGATCTGATTCATCCCGTGCATCGTCGCCCCGCGGAAGCCGAACTTCTTCGCGAACGCCGTCAGCGGCGCGGTCGCCGAATACGTCGAGATGCAGAGCACGAGGGTGTATTTCTGGTAAACGTCCGCGACCAGATCGACCTCCCGACCGTCCGTCGCGTAGCCCGTCTCCGGCAGGTCGAGATTGCTGCCGCCGGTGAGTTCGTAGGCAAACATCTCGCCGCCTTCGAGGCCCAGTTCGGCCATCGTGGTCTGGCGCAGACCCTGGTAGATCACATCGTAGGCGTGGCGCTGGATGGAAAGATCGGGGTTCTGGAGAAAGCGGAACGCTTCCGCGTCGCGCGGGTTTTCCAGGTCGATCAGCACGCAGACCCGGTCACCGGGTTTGGGGTCAAACACCGTGCGGAGCAGGCGCGTCAGGCTGAAGGGCGGGAACTCGCGGGTGCGGGTGGGCTGGGTGGTTTCGATGGTGGCGTTCATGGTTTGGTTTTCGGTTGGAGACTCTGCGCAAGCGCGTATGCCTTACGTCCAACCCAATCGGATTGTTGCAAGATTCCGCGCGGGTTTCAGCAAATGATTTGGCAGACCAAAACCCGCACCTTCGACCTCACGCACCGCGCGCTCATCATGGGCGTGGTCAATGTGACCGCCGATTCCTTTTCGGACGGCGGGCAGTTTGCGGACGTGGAAACGGCCTGCGCGCAAGCCCGGCAGCTCGCCGCGGACGGCGCGGAGATCATCGACATCGGCGGTGAATCCACGCGCCCCGGAGCCGAGCCCGTGAGCGAGGCCGAGGAAATGCGCCGCGTCCTGCCGGTCATCGAGCGCCTCGTCGGAACGAAGCTGCGCTGCATCATTTCCATCGACACCATGAAGCCGGCGGTCGCCCGTGCCGCGCTCGCCGCCGGCGCGGAAATCGTCAACGACGTGACCGGCCTGCGCGACCCGGCGATGCGCGCGGTCGTGCGGGCGAGCGGGGCGGGGGCCATCGCCATGCACATGCAGGGCACGCCGCGCGACATGCAGCTCGCGCCCGCCTACGACGACGTGACGGCGGAAATCCGGGAATTTTTTCGACAAACTTTTGCAGCTTGCCTACGGTGCGCCATCGACCCTATGCGCCTCGCCTTCGATCCCGGAATCGGCTTTGGAAAAACCCTGGCGCACAACCTTGCCGTCATCCGGAACCTTGAATCCATGCGGGTCGGCGGGCGTCCGCTGGTGCTCGGGGTGTCGCGGAAATCGTTCATCGGAAAGGCGCTCGGCAGCACCGCGGTCGAGGATCGCGCATGGCCGACCGTGGCCCTCACGAGCTACGGGCGGAGCCAGGGTGCGTCCGTCTTTCGCGTCCACGACGCCCTCCCAAACGCCCACGCGCTGCGCATGACCGAGGCCATCCTCAGCCCGGAGGCCGCCGCATGACCTTCGCGGACCTGCACCACTTTGCCGATCAGCATTGGAAGGATGTGATCGAGATCGCGCTGCTCACGGTGGCGATTTACTACACTTGGAAATTCTTCCGCGGCACTCCGGGTGCAAACGTCCTCGTGGGCCTCGTCGTCATTTTCCTCGGGGCCACTTTTCTCTCGCAGAGCCTCGGCCTCACGGTCATCGGCGCGATCTTTGAGAGCTTGTCGAAAGTGCTCGTCATCGCGCTCGTCATCATCTTCCAGCCGGAGCTGCGGCGCGGCCTCGCGGCGCTCGGGGCCACGCGGCTGTTCTTTGGCACGCAGCAGAGTCGCGCCACGCTCGACCTCCTGCGCGAGATGACCTTTGACCTCGCTAACCGCCAGCTCGGCGCGCTCATCGCCATTGAGCGCGGGCAGAATATCGAGAGCTTCGCGGAGAGCGGCGTGAAGATCGACTCCGCGCTGTCCTCCGAGATCGTGGTCAGCCTCTTTTTTCCCAAAACGCCGCTGCACGATGGCGGCATCATCATTCGCAACGACCGCATCGTTTCCGCGGCTTGCATTTTCCCCGTGACCCAGCGCGCCGATCTCGACCGCACGCTCGGGCTGCGGCACCGCGCGGCGCTCGGGCTTTCCGAGGAGAGCGACGCCATCGTCGTGGTGGTCTCGGAGGAAACCGGCGTGGTTTCGATTTGTCACCGCGGGATCATCGAAAGAAGTTTTGATCCCGAAAGCTTGGGCCGTCGGCTCGGCGCACTTTTCGCCCTCAAAGATGAAAAAGATCCTCAACAACTGGCCGGCCAAGGTGCTGTCGCTGGTGCTCGCCCTCATTCTGTGGGCGGTCATCCGAAAGAGCCTCGAACCGACCACCTCGCCTTCTAAGTTTCAATTCGAGATGGAGCAGCGCTTCCAGACGGAGGACAAATTCCAGTTTGACACTTCCCGCCATGGCAACCCCGCAAAAAAATAACCCACCCGCCAAGCCCAGCGGCGAACGCCGCATCTTCGGCACCGACGGCGTCCGCGGCACCGCGAACATCGAACCCGTCACCGCTGAGACCGCGCTGAAACTCGGCCGCGCCGCCGCGCACATTTTCGCGCAGCGGACGCCGAGCGAGCGGACCACCATCGTCATCGGCAAAGATACGCGCCTTTCCTGCTACATGCTGGAAAACGCGCTCGCCGCCGGCGTCATGTCGCTCGGCGCGGACGTGCTTTTCATCGGCCCGCTGCCCACGCCCGGCGTCGCCTACATCACCCGCTCACTGCGCGCGGACGCGGGTATCGTGCTCAGCGCCTCGCACAATTCCTACGAGGACAACGGCATCAAATTTTTCCGCCACGACGGCTACAAACTCGACGACGAAGTGGAGCACCGGATCGAGCACCTCGTCTTCAGCGGCGAGATCGAAGCGATCCGCCCGACCGCCGGGCGCATCGGGCGGGCCACGCGCATCGACGACGCGCTCGGGCGCTACGTGGAGTTTGCGAAGCAGAGCTTCCCGCGCGGCATGACGCTCGACGGCATGCGCATCGCCGTGGATTGCGCGAACGGCGCGGCCTACAAGTCCACGCCCTGCATCCTCCGCGAACTCGGGGCCGACGCCGTCATCGCCCACAACACGCCGAACGGCCGCAACATCAACCGCGAGTGCGGCAGCATGCACCCGCAGGAAATCCAGCGCCTCGTGAAAGAGACCAAGGCGCAGATCGGCATCAGCCACGATGGCGACGCCGACCGCGTGGTGCTCTGCGACGAACTCGGCGAGATCGTGGACGGCGACGAGATCATGGCCATCGCCGCGATTGATTTCATCAAGCGCGGACGCCTCGCGCAGAACACGCTCGTGGCCACGGTGATGAGCAATTTCGGCCTCGATGAGACGCTCAAAAAACACGAAGGCCGCGTGCTGCGCACGAAAGTCGGCGATCGCTACGTCATCGAGGCGATGATGAAGCAGGATCTGAACGTCGGCGGCGAACAAAGCGGGCACATGATCTTCCGCGACTTCTCGACGACCGGCGACGGCATCGTCAGCGCGCTGCAAATCCTCCGCATCATGGTGGAAACCGGCCAGCCGCTGAGCGAACTCAAAAAGTGCCTCGCGAAATATCCGCAAGCCCAGCGCAACCTGAAGGTCCGCGAAAAGCGTCCGATCGAGGAACTGCCCGACGTGCTCCGGCTCCTCGCCGAAGCCGAGCACGAGCTCGCTGGTGCGGGCCGCGTGCTCCTGCGCTACAGCGGCACGGAGCCGAAGATCCGCCTCCTCATCGAAGGCCGCGACGGCGAGCGGATCAACGTGCAGGCGGACCGGATCGCTGGCGTGATCCAGGAAGCGATCGGCGCGTAGCCCGCAGGGCTTTCCAAACAACAACGCCGTCATTCTGAACGGAATTCCCGCCCGCCGCCTTCGCCCGCGGTGAAACTCCGCTCAGGATGACGGCAGTGGGGGACGATGTCGCGCTTCGCGCATCCGACCATTTCGTTCATCATCCCAACTCCAATGAACCTCTTCCTCACCGGCACCGACACAAACGTCGGCAAGACTTACACCGCCGCACTGCTCATCCGCGCCCTGCGCTCCGCCGGCCACGACTGCGTCGGCATGAAGCCGATCTGCTGCGGCGAGCGCGCCGATGCGGAGGAACTGCACGCCGCGTGCGCCGGCGCGATCACGCTCAATGACGTAAACCCCGTGTGGCTGCGCCCGCCCGCCGCGCCTTACACCGCGGCGATGATCGAGAACCGGCAGATCGACCTCGCGCTGATCCGCGAAACCTTCGCCCGCCTGCGCGGCGCGCATGGGTCGCTCATCGTCGAGGGCGTGGGCGGCTGGCTGGTGCCGATCACGCGCGATTACTTCGTGAGCGATCTCGCCGCGGAGTTCGCGCTCCCCGTCGCCGTGGTCGTGGCGAACCGCCTCGGCGCGCTCAACCACACGCTCCTCACCGTCCAGGCGATCCGCGCGCGCGGGCTGAAATGCGCCGGCCTCATCCTGAACCACACCCAGCCGGCGGAAGAGACGCCCGACATCGCCACCACGACCAACCGCGCCATGCTCGAAGACCTACTCGACGTTCCGATCCTTTTTGAAATCGCCCACGGCCAGCGGCTCATCGCTGTCGCCGGGAGTGGTGTGGCCTAACCGCCTGTGGAAATACGCACGGAGCGTGGGTGGATGGCGTCGCTCCGCGCGCCATCCACCACTTCAGGTTTTTCCACAGTCTGCCCGGAAGGTTGAGCACTGCCTCTCCGGTGCTTTTCGTGTCCTTTCATGTCTTTCGTGGACCTCGCGGATTTGGCTTCATGGGTAAAGGGTCTTACGCGGTCGCGGCGCAGGCTTCATCGACCAGCTCGGCGTCGTCGTAGGAGGAAATGATCAGCACCTCGATATGGTCCGCGGTCAGACCCATGGCCTCGACCACGCGTTCATCGGCGCGCAGCGCGTAGCTACTCCAGCCCGGCGAGGACCCACCCTCGTGGGCGACCATGTCGGCGACGTGGACGATGGAGGAAAGTTCGAGGCGTGGCTGGCACCTAGCCACGCTGGCTGGAAACATCGGGCACCCCGCCGCCGACCTCATTCCAGAACTTTTAGCCGGGCAATGAGTGTCGTCGGGTTCACGCACCGCCGCCTTGGCTCCAGGCCGTCCCGTTCTTCACCACGAAGCTCAGCTTCCCCGCGCAAAAATGGCGTTGCCAAGTCCTCAACTTGGCAATGAGGGTGAATTTCCACGCATCCGCCCATGATCACACTCGCAGACGACCGCCTCTCGTTCACCTTCCCGGAAATCGCCCGGCAACTCCGCGCCCACGTCGAGCGGCAGATCGGGCACAT
>JAYWEB010000331.1:0-3539 GCA_043779575.1 Chthoniobacter sp.
CATCGGCGACGTGCTCACGCTCACCGACATGGCCGGGCGGCGCGACGACCTCATCAGCGGCCTCTCGCGCGGCATGCAGCAGCGCGTCTCGCTGGCCCGCGTGCTCGTGCATGATCCCGATCTGCTGCTGCTCGACGAACCCGCCAGCGGCCTCGATCCGCGGGCGCGCATCGAGCTCATGGAGATCCTCGAGGAGCTGCGGCGGCTGGGGAAAACCATCTTCATCAGCTCGCACATCCTCAGCGAACTCGCGACGCTTTGCGACCATGTGACCATCCTCGACCGCGGCGCCGTGAAATACACCGGCACCATGCGCGGCCTCATCGCCACGAGCGACGGCGTCACCGCCACCTATCAGCTCACGCTCGCCGCCGAGCACCCGCCCACCAGCGCCGCGCTCGCCCGGCTGCCCGGCATGCAAAGCGTGACCCCGCCGCTGCCGAACGAAGCGCGCTACACCCTGACCTTTGACCGCGCGCAGCTCCCGCTGAACACGATCCTGCAAACCGCGCTCGCCGCCGGCGCGCAGGTCGTGAGCTTCGCCGAGGACGTGAAGCACCTGAACCAAGCCTTCATGGACCTCACCGAACCCGGAGTCGGCGGCTGAGGAAAAGGATGAAGGCGGAAGGATGAAGGATGAAACCCGCATACTGAAATCCCTGCCGCCATCCACCTTCATCCCCCATCCTTCATCCTTCATCCTTTCCCCATGACCTCCCCGCTCCTCGCCCTTTTCGCCCGCTCGCTGCGCGAGGACACGCGGCTGAAGCTGACCTACTTCGCGCGCTGCGGCTTGGTCACGGTCATCCTGTTTTTCATGTTCACTGTCGATTCTTCGAGCGGAATGGGCACCGGGCAGGGGTTGCGTTTTTTCGGCACGGTCATCTACGTCGATCTCGTTTTCATCCTGCTCGCGGGGTGCGGTTACTTCGCGTCGGCGATCACGGAGGAAAAGGAGGAGATGACGCTCGGGCTGCTGCGGATGACGAACCTGAACCCGCTCTCGATCCTGCTCGGCAAATCCACCAGCCGGCTCTGCGGTGCGCTGCTCCTGCTCGCGGCGCAACTGCCTTTCACCATGCTCGCCGTCACGCTCGGCGGCATCTCGCTCGGGCAGATCGCCGCGGCGTATTGCACGCTCGGCGCGTTCCTCATTTTCCTCGCGAATCTCTCGCTGCTCGCCTCCGTGCTGTGCAAACGCAGCGCCGGTGCCGCCGCCCTCACCATCGCCGCGCTGGCCCTCTTTTTCGCCATCGTGCCTTTGCTAAACTGGATCGCGCACCTGCCCGCGCAGATCGGCCTCATCGCCGATGACGCCGCGTGGGTCGTGGCGCTGGAGCAGGGCGCGAAATTTGCCAGCAAAGCGTCGCCTTTCCGCCGGCTCTCGGAAGTGCTCGCGACCGGCTTCAATGACCCCGCGCTCGGCTGGCAGGCCGGCTGCAATCTGGTGCTCGGGGCCGGCTGCTTTCTGCTCGCGTGGGCGGTCTTCGACCGGTTCTGCAACGAGCAACCCGAGAGCGCCCCGCGCCGCGGCGGCGTCTTTCGGCGGCAGCGCTTCCTGCGCGGCCTCGGCGCGGGCCGCGCGTGGCAGCGGGCGCTGGCGTGGAAGGACTTCTACTTTCTCACCGGCGGGAAGGTCTGGGTGCTCGGGAAGTTTCTCATCTACGGCCTGCCGCTCGTGGCCATGGTCTGCTGGCCGGAGCGCTGGGGCGGGTCGCCGAAATTGGAGGTGTTCGGGTTCATCACCATGACGATCACCTGGTGGCTGCTGGTCATCGAGCTGGCCTTCATCGCCGCGAGCATTTTCAAAACCGAACGGCAGGGCCAGACGCTCTCCACCCTCGCCGTGCTCCCGATGTCCCTGCGTCGCATCGCCCGCCAAAAGATCGCCGGCACCCTGCCCGCGCTGATCCCCGCCGCCAGCTACTTCGTCCTCGGCTGCTTCTGCGCTTCGAAAACGATCGTCGAGACCCTCGGCCACATTCCAACCGACAAAGAGGGCTTCGGCATTCTCACGGGCCTCGCCTATGGCGTCGGGCAGAGCGTCGTTTTCCTCTACCTCACCGCCAATCTCTCCCTCCGCCTCCAACGCGGCGCACTGCCCCTGGCCATCGGCATCCAGTTCGTCGTGCAGATGATCATCCCCAGCATGGTCTTCGCGGTGATCCGCGATTTCGCCGCGCTGATCCCGCTGCTGATCTTTACCGGCGTCGCCATCGGCTTCCTTCATCACAATACCTTCCAGCGCCTCGAAGCCCTCGCCGCCGAGGAGTGAGTCGCCAGCGGGGTGGAAAAAAGTGCGCCCTCGGCCCGCAAAGCTTGATTTCCCTTGAGTCACCGGCCCTTTCCACAGACACACGGCGGCTTATGCCTGACACCGTTTCCTTTCAATCCGTCATCGACAAATCGGTCTCCGGTCTTTGGACCCTCGTCCAAAATCACCTGAAATTCAGCCTCGCGCGGGATGCGCAGACGGCGTCGAAGCGCGACTGGTGGCTGGCCACTTCCAAGGCCGTCCAGAGCGTCATCATCGAGCGCATGATCGCCACGCAGGGCGTGCATCACCGCGAAAACACCAAGCGCGTGTACTACATGTCGCTGGAGTTTCTGATGGGCCGGCTTTTCTCGAACAGCCTCTACAGCGCGGGCCTCTTTGAGGAAATGGAAGCGGCGCTCAAGGAGCTGGGTTTCGACGTGGAAATGCTGCGCCTCGAGGAGTACGACATGGCGCTGGGCAATGGCGGCCTGGGGCGGCTCGCGGCGTGTTTTCTCGACTCGCTGGCCACGCTCGATCTCCCGGCGATCGGCTACGGCATCCATTACCAGTACGGGCTTTTCAAGCAGGAGTTCCGCAACGGGCATCAGGTGGAGCTGCCCGACGAGTGGATGAAATTCGGCACGCCGTGGGAGATCGTCCGGCCCGAGCACACCACCGAGATCGAGCTTTACGGCCATGTGGAAAATGTCTTCGACAACCGCGGCAGCTACCTCCCGCACTGGACCGGCACGAAGAAGCTCGTGGGCATCCCGTACGACATCCCGATCCCCGGCTACGGCACGAACACCGTGAACTACCTCCGCCTGTGGGAGTGCAAGGCGAGCGCGGAGTTTGATTTCGAGGCCTTCAATCGCGGCGGCTACGCCGAGGCCGTCCACGAGAAGACCCAGAGCGAGACGATCTCGAAGGTTCTCTACCCGAACGACAAGAGCGACTCCGGCAAAGAACTGCGGCTCGTGCAGCAGTACTTCTTTGTCGCCTGCTCGCTGCGCGACATCTTCCGCCGCTTCCGCAAGGACAACGGCGAATCGTGGGCGGACTTTCCGGACAAGGTCGTCATCCAGCTCAACGACACGCACCCCGCGGTGGCCATCGTGGAGCTGATGCGGATTTTTCACGACACCCACAAGATGCCGTGGGAGACCGCGTGGGGCATCGTCACGCGGACCTTCGCCTACACGAACCACACGCTCCTGCCCGAGGCGCTCGAGCGGTGGAGCGTCCCGCTTTTCCAGAAAGTGCTCCCGCGCCACCTCCAGAT
>JAYWEB010000332.1:0-3529 GCA_043779575.1 Chthoniobacter sp.
CGGGCGCGGCGGCGTTCGAGTTCGCCACCGGCAATGTGAAGATCACGAGTTCGCCCGGCGGCGCGGCGGTGTGTGAGAGTGGCGCCGAGGTCGGCCACACGCCGCTGCTCCTCGAAGATCTGGAGCCGGGCCGCGTGCGCTACGAGATCCGACTCGCGGGTTTCAAAACCATCGAGGTCACCGGCGACGTGCAACCCGGCGGACAGACGTTCCTCCCGGCGCGTTTTTTGAAGCGCGCCGGAGCGGTGCGCGGGCAGCCGTGGGAGAACAGCCTCGGCATGAAATTCGCGCCGGTCGGCGAGGTGCTCGTCGGCGTGTGGCCCGTTCGCGTGCAGGATTTCGCGGCGTTCTGCACGTCCACCGCGCGGGCCCGGCCGGCGGTGGATTTCCCGCAAACCGCCACCCATCCGGCGATCACCGTGAACTGGGAGGACGCGACCGCTTTCTGCGAATGGCTGACCGCGCGCGAACTGGCGGCCGAGCGGCTCGAAGACGGCCAGCTTTACCGCCTCATCACGGATCAGGAATGGAGCGCCGCCGCCGGGCTGGCCGACGAGGGCGGCAACACGCCCGAGCAGCGCGACGGCAAGACGCGCGATTTCCCGTGGGGCAAGCAGTGGCCGCCGCCCGCGGGCGCGGGGAATTTCGCCGACGGTCCGTCGAAACGCGGCGCGAGCATCGCCGGCTACCGCGACGGCTTCGCGTGGACCTCGCCGGTGGGCAGCTTCGCCGCGAATCGCGCGGGCCTTTTCGACATGAGCGGCAACGTCTGGCAATGGTGCGCCGACAGCTACAAAGGGGGCGCGACCAGCGCGCGCGACTGGGGCGTGCTGCGCGGCGGCTCGTGGGGCACCGCCACGCCGGCGGAACTGCGGATGTCGTATCGCAACGTCGTGGATCGCACCGAGCGCGACGTGATCTTCGGCTTCCGCTGCGTGCTCGTGCCGGGCTCGGGTGGGTAGCCCGCCGGCAGGGTTCCCGGCTTTTCCCCGTCACGCTCCCAGCAACCGCTCCGCGCCAACCCCGTGCAGCTCGTAGAGCCGGAGGATGGTTTCCTCGATCAGATTATTCGGGCAGCTCGCGCCGGCGGTGATGCCGACGGTCAGCGGACGCTCGGGCAGCCAGCCTTCGGTGCTCACTTCGCGCTTCGCGTGCTGGTCGAAATGCGTGACGCGTTCGCGCGATTCGAGCCGCGTGGCGTTGCGGATGAAATAGGTCGGCAGCTTGCCCTCGCCCATCTCGGCGAGGTGCGCGGTGTTCGAGCTGTTGTAACCGCCGACCACGATGAGCAGGTCCATCGGCGCGGCCAGCATGTCGCGCAGGGCGTCCTGCCGCTCCTGCGTGGCTCCGCAGATGGTGTCGAAAAAGCGGAAGCTCTCGCGCGCTTTTTCCGCGCCGTCGCGTTCCTGGATCGCGGCCTCGATGCGGCGCTGCACTTCCTCCGTCTCGCCGCGCATCATCGTGGTCTGGTTGGCCACGCCCACGCGGCGGAGATGCCGGGTGGGATCAAAACCCTCGCTGTACGCGCCGTGGAATTTCTCCAGAAACGCGGCTTTGTCCCCACCGCGGCGGATGAAATCGCACACGAAGTCGGTGTCCGCGAGCGTGAGGACGATGAGGTAGTGGCCGCGTCCCGCCACGACCGCGCGCGAAGCCGTGGCCTTGGTTTCCTCGTGCGTCGCTTTGCCGTGGATGATCGAGGTCACGTCGTCGCTGGCGTTCTGACGCACGCGTTTCCACACGCTCATCACGTCGCCGCACGTCGTGTCCACGATCTGGCAGCCGAGTTCCTTGATGCGTTCGAGCGTTTTCACATCCGTGCCGAAAGCGGGGACGATAACCACGTCCTCCGCCGTCAGATCCTCCACGTCGGCCTGCTGGTGCGGCGGGATGAGGTTGCGAATGCCGAGCGCGGCGATCTGCTCGTTGACCTCCGGGTTGTGGATGATCTCGCCGAGGATGAAGAGCCGGCGGTCGGTGAAAACCTTGGCCGCCGCGTAGGCGAGATCGATGGCGCGCTCGACGCCGTAGCAAAAGCCGAACTGCTTCGCCAGCCGCACGGTCAGGCCGTCGCACGTCAGCGTGCCGCCGGTCGCGCGCAGTTTCTCCACGACCTCGCTGCGGTAGTGCGACTCCACCTGCGCCTGCACCGCCGCCATCACGTCGGGCGTGCGGAGGTTGACGCGTTTGGCGGGCGAGGCAGGTGTGCTCATGGTCTGGAAACTATGCGGTCGCTGAACTGGGTTTTCCAGCATCAGCGACCGACATAAAACGAGTGGTGCGGATCAGCCCTCGATCAGCAGCGGCCCGGCGGGATCCTTGAACCACGCGGGCGACATCATGTAGGACCGGGGTGGATCGGGGTCGCGGCTCTCGTCGAGCTTGCGGACGGAGCGGCCGTATTGGGCATCCTCCGGCTGACTGCGGGAGATATTGACCGGCGTGCCGATCTTCACGAGCGCGAAGAGCCGCGCCGCGGCCTCTTTGTGCAGGCGGATGCAACCGTGCGTCCGCGGATAAGGATGCACGAAGCCCTGGTGGAAACCGTAACCGCTCTTGAACTCACACCAGTAGGCCATCGGGTAACCGGCGTCCGGTTCGCTGACCCGGCGCTTCGTCTTGAGCTTGCTGTTGATCGTCCAGTTACCCGCCGGGGTCGGCGAGTCCGCTTTGCCCACGCAGCCCTGCACGGCCATAAGCAGGCGGTCGCCTTCGACGACGTAGATATGTTGGGTGGAGGTGGAAACCTTCACGCGCACATTGTTGGGATTGTGCGGCTTGTAGGCGGTGACTTTGTAAGACCCGCGGGACGGGCCGGTCGCGCAGCCGCCGAAGAGGGCGAAGGCCACGGTGAGACTGAGGATGGAGAGGAGTTTTTTCATCGGGGCGGTATGCAAGCCGGGGCCGCGGGAGTTGTCAAACGATTCACCGGTGGTGGGTCCGCTGGAAAAACTGCCGTCATTCTGAACGCAATTCCCGGCGGGCGAAGGTGGGCGGGAATGAAGTGAAGAATCGCTGAAAGTAAACGGGCGGAGGCGGTGGGAGTGAACACACGCCCATTCGTCCCACCGCCTCCGCCCACGTACCGTCAGCGATCCTTCACTGCGTTTCGCCCGCCGCCTTCGCCCGTGGCGAAACTCCGTTCAGGATGACGGCTTGGTTGTTTTTTCAAACTGACACAGCAACCAAAATACCGCTTGCCCGTTCCGTATTTTCATCCAATACTGAAAATACAAAATGGAAAAGCACAGCGCCAAAAACCCCACGCCCGAGCAAACCCAGCTCGACACCGCGCGCGATGAATTCGTCACCCAGTGGGGCAGCTTCGGCAGCGCCTGGGGCATCAACCGCACGATGGCGCAGATTCACGCGCTCCTCCTCATCACCACCGGCCCGCTGACCACCGACGAGGTCATGGAAGAGCTGAAAATCAGCCGCGGCAACGCCCACACGAATCTCCGCGAACTCGTCGGCTGGGGCTTAGTCCGCAGCGTCATCCGCAAAGGGGAGCGCAAAGAGTATTTCGAGG
>JAYWEB010000333.1:0-8719 GCA_043779575.1 Chthoniobacter sp.
CCATGCCCACGCCGCAGGCCCATCTTTCGGAGTGGCGCTATCGCGCGTTGGGAGCATGGCGCGCAGAGCGACGCCATCCACCACGAAGAGTTTTCCCAACAGGCGGCTAGGCACCCGCTGGAGCTGGTGCCGGGGCTGCCGGCTCGGGCGTCTTCTCCGGCGCCGGCTCCACCTTTGGCGCGCTCTCGGGAGCCGGGGCGGGCGGCGCGGTCGCGTCGGGCTGCGCGGGTTCAGGTGGTTTCTTTGGGGCGCTCTTGGCCGGCTTCGCGTTCGCCTTTTTCGCCGGGCTGTCCGACGACGGCCGAGTCCGCGCGGAGCCAGTCACCGTGACCGGCGTGCCGATCGGCGCGCTGGCAAAGAAGTGCTCCGCCATCGTGCGCGGCATGCGCACGCAGCCGTGCGACGCCGGGTAGCCCGGGAGCTTGCCCGCGTGCATGCCGATGCCTCCATTGAAGCGGAGAAAAAACGGCATCTTGGCCCCGCGAAAGCTCGCTCCCTCGGGCCGCTTGTTCTTGTTCACATCCACATTGCTCTGCACCACGCCGCCGGATGCGTTCACATATTCGCCGTAGAGATTCGAGGCGTGGTTCTTGTCGAGTTGCACGACTTTGAAACTGCCCGTCGCCGTCTCAAACCCCCGCTTGCCACTGGAGATCGGGGACTGCGCGATTTCGTTTTCATTCCGGAAAAAGTGCGCCCGCTGCTCGCTGAGATTGATGACGATCGCGGGCTCACCCGTCACCGCCTCCGCGTTCCAATAGGAATTTTTCACCGGCGGCTGGGGCACCAGCGGCTTTTGTTTCGGTTTCAGTTTTGACGGCGGCTGCAGGAGCGCGCAGCCGGAGGCGAAAACGACCAGCGCCAGAGCGCCGAGGGAGCGTGGAATGAGGGAGCGGTGCATGGGAAAACGCGCGGAGTTTAGCCAGCGACCGCCATTTGCCCAGCCCGGAATCAGCGACCTGCAAGAACCCCGACCGCGCCGCTGCCGCGAAGATTTTTTGCGGTTGCGGCATCATTGCGATTCCGTTTTGCGCGCAGCCCCGATACGCTCCGCGCGCCATGAATAAATCCCACGCGTTTGCCCTTGTCGCGTTCACCTTTTTTGCCGGCGCGGCGCTCGCGCCCGGTGCCGAGACGCCCACGATCACGATCAGCAAGAGCGACAAGATCGCCATCGCCATCGGCCCGCTCGGCGGCGCGGACGGCGCGCAGGCGGCGAAAATTTTGCAGAACGATCTCACGCTTTCCGGCTGTTTCACGCTCGTGCCGGCGGCCAGCGCGGGCTTCGTCATCGGCGGCACCTCGGGCGGCGGCAGCCTGGCGGGCAGTGTGACGGATCGCGCGGGTAAGACGGTGTTGAGCGAGAGCTTCAGCGGCACGGCGCGGGGCAAGGTGCATGCGTTTGCCGATGCCATCGTCGAGACGCTGACGCCGGGGAAGGGTTTCGCGAACACGAAGATCGCGTTCGTTTCCAGCCGCAGCGGGCACAAGGAAATCTACGTCGCCGATGCCGACGGGGCCGACGTCCACCAGCTCACGAACGACGCGAATATCAGCGTGGGTCCGCGGCTCAGCCCGGATGGGCGCACGCTGGTTTACACCGGCTACAAGAGCGGCTACGCGGACGTTTATGAAATCGAACTGGGGAACGGCGCGCGCAATCGCATCATCAAATTTCCCGGCACCAATACCGGCGCGAGCTACTCCGCGGACGGTCGCCAGCTCGCCGTCATCCTGAGCAAGGACGGCAACCCCGAGCTTTACACCACCGGCGCGAGCGGCGGCGGCGCGCGGCGGCTCACCCGCACGCCGGGTGTCGAGAGCACGCCGACGTGGTCGCCGGACGGCGGCGAGATCATTTACTCGAGCGACGACCGCGGCACGCCGCAGCTCTATCGCATCGCCTCGGGCGGCGGCTCCGCGCGCCTGCTCAGCACCGGCCACAGCTACAATACCGAGCCGAACTGGTCGCCCGACGGCAAGAAAGTGGCGTTCACCGTGCGCGACGGCGGGAGCTTTTCCATCGCGTCGCTCGACGTGGCGGGCGGCGGCAGCCGGGTCGTGGCTTCGGGCGAAGGACCGGCTTGGGGTGCGAATTCCCGGCATCTCATTTTTGCCGAAGGCGGGTCGCTGATGCTGCTCGATTCGCAAACCGGCCAGAAGACCACCCTCCTGAGCGGATTTGGAAAAGTCTCCGAGCCCACTTGGTCCCGCTAAAACCCGCCCATCCCATTTTTATATGAAAACCCTCCGCTTCCTGCCCCTCGCTCTCGCCGCGCTCGTCGCCCTCGCTTTCACCGGCTGCGCCGGCGGCAAGAAAAACCTCGGCGGGGAGGGAGGCGGCGGCGCCGATGGCGACTTCGTGAATGGCCGGCCCCTGCCCGAACGGCAGGAAGGCGTTTCCTTCCTCGGTTCCAATGTCGATCGCTCGAAGTTCCGTCCGGTCTATTTCGGCTTCGACAGCTCCGCCATCGACGGCGGAGAGCACGCCAAGATCGCAGAGGTCGCGAGCTTTCTGAAAAGCGCGGGCAACAACGTGATCATCGCCGGCTTCACCGACGAACGCGGCACGCCCGAATACAACCGCGGACTCGGCGAACGCCGCGCGCAGACCGTGCGCGAGGCGCTGATCCGCGGCGGGGTGGATGCGGGAAAAATCCAGACGGTCAGCTTTGGCGCGGAGATGCCGGCGGCGACGGGTTCCGGCGACAGCGCGTGGGCCAAAAACCGCCGCGCGGAATTCGGCATCGTCCGCTGAACGCGGTCGCGCCCAGGCGGTTCGGTGAGTTGATTGGCCGGCTTCCGCAGTCCGGCGGCGGCGGCTCCAGGCGGGAGCGGAGCCGGAGATTCCCGTGGGAGAAATTCGCTACCCGGCGGGCGGGTGCGCGCGGGTTTCCAGCCACCGCGCCCAGAGCCAGCAGAGGTCCGAAAGCCGGTTGAGGTAGCGGAGGATTTCGCCGTTCACCGGCGTGCCCGTTTCCGCGAGGGCGGCGATGTGGCGCTCGCTGCGACGGCAGACGGTGCGGGCGACATCGAGCGTGGCGGATCCCAGCGTGGCGCCGGGCGTGGCCCAGCCCTGATAGCTGATCTTGTGGTTTTTTTCGAGGTCGTCGATGCGCGCCGTCAGGGCATCGACCATGGCCTTTTCCACAAAATGAAAACCACCCGCCGTGTAGCGTCCGCGGTCCTCGGGCAGGACGGCGAGTTCGCCCATGAGGAGGACGAGTTCCTTTTGGATCGCGAGCACGGCGTCCGTGACGAACGGTTCGGCGACGGTGGCGCGGACCATGCCGAGTGCGGCGTTGAGTTCATCGACCGCGCCATTCGCGGCGATGCGGGGGTCGGTCTTCGGGACGCGGCGGCCATACATGAGGCCGGTCGTGCCGTCGTCGCCGGTCTTGGTGGCGATGGACATCCCGGGTGGCTAGATGCGGCTGCCGGCGAGGTAGCGGTAATAGACCTCGAGCATGAGGATGCAGACCGATGTGCGATAGACTTGGCCATCCACGGAAGTGGCACCCCCAGTTTCGAGACTCCCGGAGGTAGGATTCCAACTGCCGTCGGATGCCTGATTTTTCAGGAGTTCCGGCTGGAACTGACGGTTCCACTTGGCCCATGAAGAACCTTGGTGTTGGAAGCAGGCTTGGGTGCCGTAGTACCAGAGATAGAGATTGGCATTGGCGTAGTCGAGTTTGGGGGCGTCCTTTCCGTCGATCAGCAAATCGAGCGCTTGGCGGACCACCTGGCCGCGCTCGTGCTTGACGGTCTGAAGGACCAAGACACCCACAGCGGTCATCGCCGGTTTGTCATCGCCGGGGTCGGTGTAGCCAAACCCTCCTTTGGGACCTTTAACGCGGAGGATATTCGCGGCGGCTTTTTTCAGCGCGTCTTCGACCCCGGAAATTCCCAGCCCGCTGATTTTTGCAACCTTGAGCGCCTGCACCTGCCAACCGCTGACCGAGGTGTCACCTTTGCCTTTGCTGAAATTGTAGGACCAACCTCCATCCGGGCTTTGGCCATAAACGATCTTGCCGACGGCGGTTTGGAAGACCTCGGCAATCTTCGGTTCGCGGGTGAGAATGTAAGCCTCACCGAGCGCGTAGGTGGCGATGCCGTGTTCGTAAACCGCAGGATTGCCGCGGGCCACCGCCAGCAATCCGCCGCTCCCATTCAAAGTCAGCAGGTAGTCGATCGCCTTGCGCACACAGGGGCCGAATTCCTTGGACGTCGGCCGCTCGCAATGGCCCATGAAACTCAGCAGTGCCAGCCCCGTCATCGCGGCGGGAAACTCCTGCCCAAATGAGCCGTCCTCCTTCTGCTGGGCCTTGAGCCAGCGCAGCCCTTTGAGGATGGCCTCCTCGCATTGCGGGCTGCCGCCATTGTTGCGCATCGCGGTGGCGCGAGTCACCACGCTGCACCGGTCGCCCATGATCTGAGGCATGGGAAACCCACCGCCGCCGCCGCCGTTACCGCCCATCCCGCCGATCCCCATCCCCATCCCATTTCCACCCATTCCCCCCATCCGGTTCGGGACGACCGTCGTGGCGCTCGGCATCGTGATGATGTCGGGCAGCGCGACTTTGCTGAGAGCGCCCGCCACGCTAATCCGCTTGGCTTGCGCGGGTGCGCTCATGGAGGCCTTTTTCTTGGCCATCGAAACCTTGTGCTCCAGCGCCCGGCTGCTCGGACTCACGGTGGGTGGGCCTCCTTTGAACGTCTGCACGCGCTTGGCCTGCTGGCTCTGCACGACATAGATCGCCGCCCCCGCGCCGAAGAGCAGATGGACGACAATGCTCACGGCGAGAAATTTGCTCGCGATGATCTTCTGCCAAGTCGTCAGTTTCTTTCTCGGAGTAGGCGGCGGTGGCGGCGGAAGTTCTTCGGCTTCGGTGGTCATGGTGGGAGGGAGGAAAAAGGTGGTCGCAGCGGGGGCGACAGAGCCGCATTATCCGCACGGATCGGGGATACGTCGCGCTCTTTTTTCCGAGAAAAAGAGGCGCACTAAAAACAGCGAAGGCCGAAGACCAGGATGGCCTTCGACCTTCGCGGATTCAGTTGGGGACGGGCCCGTTTAACCGACTGCGGGCTCGGGCTCGGCGGTTTCGTCGCCGGCCGGGAGGGTGTCGCCGAGGTTCACGATTTTGATGTCGCGATGGATCGGGAAACCGGTGCCGGCCGGGATGAGGTGCCCCATGATGACGTTCTCCTTGAAGCCGCGGAGGTTGTCCACGCGGCCGAGGGTCGCAGCTTCGGTGAGGACGCGGGTGGTGTCCTGAAACGAGGCGGCGGAGATGAAGGAGTCGGTTTCGAGCGAGGCTTTGGTGATGCCGAGCAGCACGGGGACAGCCTCGGCGGGCTTGCCGCCTTTCTTGACGACCTCCTCGTTTTCCTTCTCGAAGGCGAGGCGGTCGATCTGGTCGCCCCAGAGGAGCGTGGTGTCGCCGGGCTCGGTGACTTTCACTTTGCGGAGCATCTGGCGGACGATGATCTCGATGTGCTTGTCCGCGATTTCCACGCCCTGGAGGCGATAGACCTCCTGGACTTCGTTGACCATGTACTCCTGGAGCGCCTGCGGGCCGCAGACATCGAGGATGTCGTGCGGGACCACCGGGCCGTCGGTGAGCTGCTGGCCTTTCTTCACGAAGTCGCCCTTCAGGACAATGATGTGCTTGTTCATCGGCACGAGATGCTCCTCCTCCGCGCCAGTCTCGACGTCGGTGACGATGATCTTGCGCTTGCCGCGGACGGTGCCGCCGATTTCCACGGAGCCGTCGATCTTGGCGATCTCGGAAGCGTCTTTCGGACGGCGGGCCTCGAAGAGTTCGGCCACACGCGGCAGACCGCCGGTGATGTCCTTGGTCTTGGCGACCTTGCGCGGGGTCTTGGCGAGGAGTGAACCGGCCTGGATCTTTTTCCCCTCCGTGACCGCGACGTGCGCGCCGGCAGGAATGGAGTAACTAGCCAGAATGTCCTTGGTCTTTTCATCCACGATGACGAGCTGCGGGTGGAGATCCTCCTTGTGCTCGATGACGACCGTGCCCTTGAGCCCGGTGGCCTCGTCGATCTCGCTCTTCACGGTGACGCCGGGGATCATGTCGCGGAACTCCACGCGTCCGGCTTTCTCGGTGAGAATCGGGACGTTGTGCGGATCCCACTGGATGAAGGCCTCGCCTTTTTTCACTTTGCCGCCGTCGGCCACGGAAATGGTGGAGCCGACCACGATGGTGTAACGCTCGATCTCGCGGCCATCCTTGGCGTGGATGGTGACGCTGCCGTTCTTATTCAGCGCGACCCACTGGCCATCGGTGTTTTGCACGGCCTTGAGATCGTTAAAGCGGATGTCACCGTCGTTCTTCGCCTTGACGATGGGTTGCTTGAACGTGCCGGACGCGACGCCGCCGATGTGGAAGGTCCGCATGGTGAGCTGCGTGCCGGGTTCGCCGATGGACTGCGCGGCGATGATGCCGACCGCTTCGCCGAGCTTGACCATCTGGCCGGTGGCCAGGTTGCGGCCATAGCACTTCGCGCAGCAGCCGCGCTTGCTTTCGCAAGTCAGGACGGAGCGGATCTTGAGCTGCTCGACGCCGATTTTCACAACGGCGAGAGCGGTCTTTTCGTCGATCAGCGTGTTCTTTTTCAGCACGGTCGTGGCGGTGACGGGGTCTTTCACGGTCTCGCAGCTCACGCGCCCGATGAGGCGGGTGCTGAGATCGACGACCTCTTCGTCGCCCTCGTAGATCGGGCGCACCACGATGCCGAGCGTGGTCCCGCAGTCGTCCTCGTAAATGATGACGTCCTGCGAAGCATCGACGAGCTTGCGCGTGAGGTAGCCGGAGTCGGCGGTCTTGAGCGCGGTGTCGGCGAGACCTTTGCGGGCACCGTGCGTGGAGATGAAGTATTCCATCACGTTCAGACCCTCGCGGAAGTTCGAGGTGATCGGGCGCTCAATGATTTCGCCGCTGGGCTTGGCCATGAGGCCGCGCATGCCGGCGAGCTGTTTCACCTGCTGTTTGTTGCCGCGCGCCCCGGAATCAACCATGACGTACACCGGGTTCAACTCCTTGCGACCTTCGTTGTGTTCGAGGGTCTGGAGCATGGAGTCGGCGATGGTGTTACCCGCATGGGTCCACACGTCGATGATCTTATTGTAGCGCTCGCCGTCGGTGATGATGCCGGAGCGATACTGCTTCTCGACGATGGCAATCTGCTTGTAGGCGCTGTCGAGTTCGGTGTGCTTCTCCTTCGGGATAATCATGTCGATGATCCCGATGGAAACGCCCGCCTTCATCGCCCAGTAGAAACCAAGTTCCTTGAGCCGGTCGAGGGTATCGACCGTGGCTTGATGCCCCGCCGCCTGGTAGGTGCGGAAGATGACATCCGAGATCTGCTTCTTGCCGCAGGCCTTGTTGAAAAAGCCCACGCCTTGCGGCCAGATTTCGTTGAAGACGACGCGCCCCGCCGTGGTTTCGATGACGTGCTTGGTGTCATCGCCATACACGCTCGGCTTGCCGAGGTCGGGGTTCTTGAAACGGATCCAGTCGTGGACTTTCACGCTGCCCTCAGCCATCGCGAACTCGACTTCGCTGGAGTCGGCAAAGAGCGGCATGCGGTCCGCCGTCTTGCCGGCCTGCAGTTTGCGCGGGTTCTGGGTGAGGTAGTAACAGCCGAGCACGAGATCTTGCGATGGCGTGGTGATTGGCTTGCCGCTGGCGGGCGAGAACAGGTTGTTCGGCGCAAGCATGAGCATGCGCGCTTCGAGTTGCGCCTCGACCGAGAGCGGCACGTGGACCGCCATCTGATCGCCATCGAAGTCCGCGTTGTACGCGGTGCAAACGAGCGGGTGAATGCGGATGGCTTCGCCCTCGATGAGCTGTGGCTCAAAGGCCTGGATCGACAAACGGTGCAGGGTCGGCGCGCGGTTGAGCAGCACGGGGTGGCCTTTGGTGACTTCTTCGAGGATGTCCCAGACTTCCGGTGTCTGTTTCTCGATCATCTTCTTCGCGCTCCGAACGGTGTGGACGTAGCCCAGTTCCTTGAGGCGGCGGATGATGAACGGCTCGAACAGCACGAGCGCCATTTTCTTCGGCAGACCGCACTGGTGGAGCTTCAGCTCCGGCCCGATGACGATGACGGAGCGGCCCGAGTAATCGACGCGCTTGCCGAGCAGGTTCTGGCGGAAACGTCCGCCCTTGCCCTTGAGCATGTCGGACAGCGACTTGAGCGGGCGATTGCCAGCGCCGGTCACGGCGCGGCCGTGGCGACCGTTGTCGAAGAGCGCATCGACAGCTTCCTGGAGCATGCGCTTTTCGTTGCGGATGATGACGTCGGGCGTCTTGAGCTGGAGCAGGTTCTTGAGCCGGTTGTTCCGGTTGATGACGCGGCGGTAGAGATCGTTGAGATCGCTGGTCGCGAAACGTCCGCCTTCCAGCGGGACGAGCGGGCGCAAATCGGGCGGGATGACCGGCAGCACTTCGAGGATCATCCACTCGGGACGCGTGTGCGAGTTCGCAAAGCCCTGCGCGAGCTTGAGGCGCTTGGCGAGTTTCTTGCGGATCTGCTTGGAGCGGGTGTTACCCATCGCTTCTTCGAGTTCCTTTTGGTTCTCGGCGAGATCGACCGTCGCGAGGAGCTTGCGGATGGCGTCGGCACCCATGCCGGCGGTGAAGGTCTCGCCGTATTGCTCGACGGCTTCGCGGTACTCGACTTCGGTCAGGAGCTG
>JAYWEB010000334.1:0-3520 GCA_043779575.1 Chthoniobacter sp.
CTGCCGGCGTGATCGCGGGCGAGGGCGCGGGCCACGTCATTCATGCTGTGGACGAGCAGGATGTTCAGGAAAGCGCGGCGCGAATAGACGTTGCCGGGCTTGATGTAGAGCATCGAAGGCTCCGCCCAGGTGTCGCTGGCCTCCACGCGGATGCGCTCGTCGAGATCGCCCGCCTCGGCGACGAGGAGCGCGGTGAGCAGCTTCTGCGTGCTGGCGACGGGCCGGCGCTGGTCGGCGTTGACCTGATGCAGCACCTGACCGTTGGACGCATCGACGACGATGGCGGAGCCGGCGCTGATTTCCGGGACGCCATCGAACGCCGGGTCGAGCGGATAGGCCTCGGGAGGCGGCGCAGGTTTCGCCACGGCGGGCGCGGGCGTGGTCCGTTTCGCCGGTTTTTTCGTGGCGGCAAAAGCGGACGGCGCGCCGAGGCTGAACGAGAGAATGAGGCTGAGGAGAATGGAGAGGCGCTTCATGGCGCGCGTAGTAAAAGGATGCCGCCGGGTTTCGCAAGCTGGGAAGCGGGGAAAGGCGAAAGGCGAAAAGCGGAATTCGGCAGCCGCAGCGAAAACTCCGCCTTTCGCCTATTCTTTCGGCTCGGCCAAACTCCGCGCCACGTCCGCATCGGGTGCGGCTCCGAGGTCGAGGGCTTTCTGGTAGTGGCGGCGCGCGAGCTCGACAGAGGGCGGCGTGCGCTGGAGATAAAAGACCGCGAGGTTGAAGTGCGCTTCGGCATAGCCGGGGTCGATCTCGATGGCTTTGCGCAGCTCGTCCTCCGCGCCGGAGAGCCAGCCTTTTTTGCCGACGGTGACGCCGAGATACTGGTGGACGGTGGCGTTTTTCGGCTCCAGCAGCGCGGCCTGTGCGAGGGCGGCGAGGGCGGCGTCGAGCTGGTCCTGATCGTAGCGGACGACGCCGAGGATGAGCCACCCGAGCCCGGCTTCCGGCTGGATGCGGATGGCGTTCTTGAGATATTTTTCGGCGGCGGCGTAGCGCTTCTGCCGGTAGGCGACGAGGCCGAGGTTGATCGTCGTGGCCACGTTGTCCGGCGCGAGGGTCAGCACTTTTTCAAAGTCCCGCTGGGCCGCTGCGAGGTCCCCCTTGGCCATCGCGAGCATGGCGGTTTTCGCGAGGTGCTGGGCTTCGGTGGAAACCTGCTTTTTGCCGGGCTCGTTCAGATCCGTGGAAGGCCCCACGCGGAAGCGCGGCATCTCCGCGCGCCCCACGGGCGCGAGCGCGAGCAGCAGCGCGGCGAGGAGGCGGACCTTCACTGGGCGCGGCCGATTTCCTGCGCGCGCTCGGTGGCCGCGCGCACGGCGCTGATCAGTGCGGAGCGCAGGCCCGCGGCTTCGAGCGCTTCGAGGCCGGCGATGGTCGTCCCGCCGGGGCTGGCGACTTCGTCTTTGAGCGCCGCTGGATGCCGCCCGGTCTGGAGCACCATCTCCGCGGCACCCGCGACGGTCTGCGCGGCGAGCTTTTGCGCGAGGTCGCGCGGCAGGCCCATGAGCACGCCGGCGTCGGCGAGCGCCTCGATGACCACATAGATATAGGCCGGCCCGCTCCCACTGAGGCCGGTGACGACATCGAGCAGGCGCTCTTTCACGCACACGACCTCGCCCACCGCGCCAAAAATTTTCTCCGTCAGCGCGGCGTCCGCCGCCGTCGCGGTCGCGCCGAGCGCGTAAGCGGCCGCGCCTTTGTGGACGAGCGCCGGCGTATTCGGCATGACCCGCACGATGCGCACGCGCGGCCCGGCGGCTTCCTGCAAAGTGGGGATCGTGAGTCCCGCGACAATCGAGATCACGAGCTTTTCGGCCGCGCCCGCCTGGAGGGAGCGCAGCGCATCGAGGGCGTCGTAGGGTTTCACGCACAGCACCAGCGCGTCGGACAGCGCCACGAGATCGGCGTTGGTTTCGGCGAAAGCCACGCCGGTGAGCGTGGCGAGGCGCTGCGCCGCGGCGACGATGACATCGCTCACGATCACATCGCCCGTCGGGAGCGCGCCGGATTGCTGCACGCCCTGCACGAGCGCGGACGCCATTTTTCCAGAACCGACGAAGCCAATTTTCATGCCGCCATACGAAACGCGCGCCGCCGCCGTGGGAAGCGGAAATTTTCCGGGCGGCTCGGGCGGACGGATTTGGATTGAAGGAGGGCGGCCCCGCCGTGAAGTCTCGCCGTCCGCCGCGCCATGCCCGTCTATTACCTGCACGATCTCAGTCCGTTTCTTTTCGAGTTTCGCGAGGGCTTGGGGCTGCGCTGGTACGGGCTTTCGTATGTGCTGTCGTTTCTGGTCGGCGCGTGGCTTTACCGCTGGCTGGCGCGGCGCGGCTACACGGATTTGCCGGAGTCGCAGGTCAGCGATTTCATCACGTGGGCGGCGGTCTTCGGGGTGATGATCGGCGGGCGGCTGGGGTGGCTGGTCTTCTACGGCTGGCGAGAAAATCACGCGGACGATCCGTGGTGGTGGCCGCTGGAAGTGTGGAAAGGCGGGATGGCGAGCCACGGCGGGATCATCGGGCTGGTGCTGTTCACGCTCTATTGGTCGCGGCGGAAAAAGCTGTCGTGGACGAGCATCGGCGACTGCCTGGTGGTGGTCGCGCCGCTCGGGCTGCTGCTCGTGCGGCTGGCGAATTTCATCAACGGCGAACTCTATGGCCGGCCTGCGGGCGTGCCGGGCGGCGCGGCCTCGGTGCCGTGGGCGGTGCTGTTTCCGCAGGAACTCGGCGCGGACGAGCCGGCGCTCGCGCTCATCCAGCACGATGAAAACGTGCGGGCGCATTTGCACGAGATCCTGACCCCGCGCCACCCCTCGCAGCTCTACGAGGCGCTGCTCGAAGGCGTGGTCCTTTTCGCCCTGCTCTGGGTGCTGCGGACGCGCTGCCGGCTGCCGCGCGGCGTGGTGACGGGCGCGTTTTTCATCCTCTACGCAGTGCTGCGGATCGTCGGGGAATGTTTCCGCGTGCCCGATCCGGCGTGGCAGTGGCAGGGCTTGTCCGCCGGCCAGACGCTGTCGCTTTCCATGTTCGTCATCGGCGCGGCGTTCCTCGTCTGGGGCTGGTGGGCGCAGCAGTACGAGCGGGTCTTCCGGCCCGGCGCGGAAAGCCGTTGACGCGCATTTTTTGAACTGCGAAACCGGGCGGGTGAAACTTTCCTCCAAGACATTCCTCCCGCTCGCCGCGTGCGCGCTGCTGACCACGGTTTTCGCCGCCGATGAAAAAGGCGGCGGCAAGCTGACCATCGAAATTCCCGATGCGGTGCAGACCACGATCGACAAGGAAAAAGCCGACGGCAAAGTCATCGACTTCAAGCGCGTGAACGAGAGCGATGGCACGAGCTTCGTGGTCGGGCTGCTCATCGACGGCGCGCACTACGCGCTGCATCTCGATTCCGGCGGGCGGGTGATGCGCAAGGAGCTGGATGAGGTGGAGCCGGGGAGTGACAAGCCGATGACGCTGGAGACGATTCCGCTGCCGGTGCGCAAGACGCTGCTGCGCGAGGCGCGCGGCTCGGAGATCAA
>JAYWEB010000335.1:0-3508 GCA_043779575.1 Chthoniobacter sp.
AACCGCGGGTAGCCTCCGCGCATGCGATACCTGACTCCCCGCGTTCTTCTCGCCGCGCTCACGCTGCTCGCCGCCGCCTGCTCCTCGCCGCGCCCGCTGCCGAAATACCAAAAGCCCATCGCCCGCGCGCGCCTCCAGACCGTGCGGACCACGGCCTACACGCACACCGAGGACGACCACGTCCAGTACTCGAACCACAACGCGCTCGGCGGCTGCCTCAAGTGCGGGCCCATCCACAGCGCCGCCGCCGATTGGTCGCGCTGGCCGGCGGGGACGATTTTCCGGATTCAGGAAACGGGCGAGGTTTTCCAGGTGGACGACTACGGCTGGGCGCTCGCCGGCACGAATACCATCGACCTTTACAAGCCCTCGCGCGCGGCCATGAACGCGTGGGGCGTGCGCCGCGTGACCATCGAAAACCTGCAATGGGGCGACCCGCACCGCAGCCTCGCCATCCTCCGCCAGCGCATGAAATACCGGCACATCCGGCGCATGGTGGACGACATGGAAAACCGCATGGCCGAGCTGCGGCGGCCGGTGGAAACGGGGGAGCCAACCTTCGCCAGCGCCGGGCCCGCGGGGCAGACGGTTTACGAGTCCAGCCCCGCGCCCGTGGCGGTGCGCCGCGCGCCGCCGAGCGGCCCGCCCACCATCTCGGGCGAGGTCGGCGTGGTCGTCAGCAACGCCCGTCCGCCGGTCGCGCCGAATCCGTTTTTCGGCGGCAGCTCCACGCGCTGAGCCACCAGCCGCGCCATGAAAATCCTGAGCGTCGATGACCATGCCGAGAACCTCTCGGTGCTCGGCGCCGTGCTCCGCCGGCAAGGCCACACCGTCGATGCCGCGAGCGACGGACGCGAAGCGCTCCAGCTCGCCGAGACCGGCGGCTACGACCTCATCATCTCGGACATCCTCATGCCGCGCATGGACGGCTTCCAACTCTGCCGCGAGGTGCGCCGCCACGCGCGCCTCCGCCATCTGCCGTTCATTTTTTACACCGCCACCTACACCGACGCGCGCGACGAATCCTTCGCACTCAGCCTCGGTGCCGACCGCTTCCTCGTGAAGCCGCTCGACCCCGCGAGCCTCGTGCGCGCGATCGGGGAGGTCCTCGCAGCGAAAGCGGCGGGCGCACCCGGGCCGGCGGACGAGATCGAGGACGAGGCCATTTATTTGAAAGAATACAACGCGCGGCTGATCGCGAAACTGGAAGGCAAGATGCTGGAAATCGAGGCGGCCAACCGGCGGCTGAGCGCGGACAGCCAGCACCGCCAGGCGCAGAAGCTCGAAGCCATCGCCACCCTCGCCGGCGGCGTCGCGCACGATTTCAACAACCTGCTCGCCGGCATCACCGGCTTTGCGGACATCGGGCTGGAGGCGGCGTCCGACCAGCACTCCTCGGCGGCGTGTTTCCGCGCGAT
The DNA here is from genome assembly GCA_043779575.1 of Chthoniobacter sp. Lineage (GTDB taxonomy): Bacteria > Verrucomicrobiota > Verrucomicrobiia > Chthoniobacterales > Chthoniobacteraceae > Chthoniobacter. The sequence goes on from JAYWEB010000335.1 coordinate 1,419, forward strand.
CCTGAAGGCCGGCCGGCGCGGCATCGAACTCGTGCAGCAGCTCAACGCGTTCGCCCGGAACGGCGATCACGAGCGCCAGCCCATCGGGCTCGCCGAGCACGTCGGCGCGGCGCTCGACCAGCTCCGCACGACGCTCCCCGCGTGCATCGAATTGGTCACCGAGTTTGCCGCCGATGCCCCGCCCGTGCTCGCCGCCGACGCGCAAATCCGCGCAGCCGTGACGCAGCTCGTGAGCAACGCCGGCGACGCCATCGGCGACAAGCCGGGGCGCATCCTCGTCCAGACCGCGCTCTTTCCCGTCGATCTGCCCTTTGCCGCCCAGCACCCCGGCCTCCGCCCCGGCGCCTACGTCCGCCTCTCGATCACCGACAACGGCACCGGCATCGCCGCCGCCACCGTCGGGCGCATCTTCGACCCATTCTTCACCACGAAAAAATTTGGCCGCGGCACCGGCCTCGGCCTCTCCGTCGTCCACGGCATCATGCAGGCGTGCGACGGCGCGGTGGCCGTGGACCCGCAGCCGGGCCGCGGCACCGCGGTGCATCTTTTCTTTCCCGTGCTGGAAAAAGACGCGCCCGCCGGCGAGGCGGTGGGCCGCGGGCAGCGCGTGCTTTTTCTCGACGACGAGCCGGTGCTCGCCGCGCTCGGCGAAGGCTACCTCGCGCGGCTCGGCTACGCGCCGGTGGCCATGGGCGACCCCGCGCTGGCGCTGGCTTTCTTCCGCGACAACCCGTGCGACCTCGTGGTCACCGACCTCAGCATGCCGCAGCTCAGCGGCATCGACTTCGCGCGGGAGCTGTGGGCGATCCGCCCCGAGACGCGCGTCGTCCTGGCCACGAATTTCAGCGCCACGCTCGACGCCGCCCGCGCGCGGGAGATGGGCTTCCGCGAGCTGCTGCTCAAGCCCTACAACATCCACGGCCTCGGCGAGTGCGTGGTGCGGGCGCTCGGCACGTAGGGGTGGAAAAAAGAGCGGTCATCCTGAGCGGAGTTTCCGGCGGGCGAAGGCGGGCGGGAACGCAGTCGAAGGACCTCTAACTTTTCCGCAGGCGGACAGGGAAATGACGAAAGAATGTCGAAGCCCGAATGTCGGTCCGCCGAGCCGAGTCAATCCGTCATTCGTCATTCACCGCCGTTGCCCTCCCCCACCGCGATCAGATGCGTGAACGTCCGCAGATACATCCGCCCGCCGCTGATCGCCGGCGTGGCGTGGCTGCCTTCGCCGAGCGGGATGCGCTGCGGCGGCTGGAACTTCTCGCCCGCCGCCAGCACCACGAGATCGCCACGCACGGTCATGTTGTAGAGATGCTGGTTCACGCAGACCGGTGATCCGTAAAACGCCCCCTCCACCCGCTCGCTCCAAAGCTGCTCGCCCGTCGCCGCGCGCAGGCACGAGACGAGGCCGTTTTCTTTCCACAGAAAAAGCAGCTCGCCCACCGCGATGGCCGTGGGCACGTAGCCGCCCACGCGCAGGACTTCGTAGGCTTTCTCCGCCGATTTCCCGTCCGCCGCGGGTCGCACCGCCTCCACGAAACTCTCCGCCCGGCCCTCGCCGCACTGCGCGATGATGAGCCCGCCGGGCGTGACGAACGGCGAGGACACGCAGCGTTTCGTCAGCAGCGCGGGAAGCTGCCAGGCGACCGCGCCGGTGCGCGCGTCATTCGCCGCGAGGCCGGTGGAAAAACCCTCGCTGATGACCAGCGGCGCGCCGCTTTTCGGGGTGAAAATGCAGGGCGTCGAGGCGCTGTGCTTCGTCCCCGCGTGCTCCCAGCGCCAGCGCTCCTGGCCGGTCTTCGCCTCCACGGCGATGAGGAAACTCTTCGGCTGATCCTGGTCGAAATTGAGGATCACCAAGTCCTCGAAAACGATCGGCGACGTGCCCGGCCCGTGCTGCGAGAGGAACGGCCCGAGATCGACCTTCCACAGCTCCCGCCCGTCCTTTTGATCGAGCGCCACCAGCCCGGAATTTTCCGGCGACGCCCAGTGGAAATACACCCGCTCCGCATCCACGGCGGGCGTCGCGGCGGCGTAATTATTGTCCGCATGCAGGCGATACCCGCCGGTCGCGTATTCCTTTTTCCACAGCGTTT
>JAYWEB010000336.1:0-8680 GCA_043779575.1 Chthoniobacter sp.
GCCCGCCTTGAGGGGTGGATACGAAATGTGGCCGCGCGCTCTCCGATTTGGGGCGATGTCGATCTTGCGGCGTTCTGCCGCACGACCGGCTATTCGCGCGAGCATGTGACCCGCGAGCTTGCCAGCATCCGGCGCGACAACCCGGAACTGGCGTTTGAAACGAAGCTGCGTTCCAAGAAAAGCCGTGGGCGGAAACGATGGGGTGTGATCGTGGCGGAGCGTCGGAAGCTGCGTTTCGATGAGCGGTCGCTTTTCTACGACGTGCGCGGCAGACGCCTTCACAATTACACGACGCTAAGCAGGGACGGGGAGAAGATCATTCCGACGGTGAACCTGCCCGAACGCGTACGAAAGCCGCGGGGTCGTCCGCGTCACCAACCGCGGAGGATGGATGCTTTGCTGGAGGAATGGCGCAAGCTCGTGGGCGCGCTCGCCCAGCCCGTCGAAAGCGGACGCGCGGAAAGCATTGGCGTCAACTTTTCTGACAACGCAAGCGTCTCCACATCGGACAAAACGCCTGACGGTAATTCCGAACTCTGTGACAGCCCCTATAAAGAAAAGGATTCCTTCGGAATACAGCAGAAAGATTTATACGGCGCGGGGCGCGATATTGCGCAGTGGCGCGGATGGGAAATGGCAGACAGGCGACGGCCGGGCCGTTTGCGATTGCGAAGGAAAGCGTTCGCGCTTTTGCGAAGTCTGTCCGCGGCTCATTGGGACAACTGCAAAGTCACTTTTTCCCGCTCCACGGCTTACCGATATGCGTTGCTGGCGCTGGTCGATGGCCACGACGAGAGGCGGATTCTCGCGCGTTATTCCGACGCTCTTTTCGTCTGTCACGGTTTTGCCGTCGATAAGGCCGCGAGCGCCGGCAAGATTGCGTTTTTCAATCTTTCCTCGACCGTCACCAAAGCCCGCCAGTTGCTTGCCAAGGACGGGCTGACGCGAGGAGAACGTGTGGCGCGGTGGTATCGGAATAACCCGCGGAGCGATGCGCGCTGGACTCATGCAGAAATCACGCCGGCGGACCTCGCCTTGGCTCGCCAGCAGATTGCGGCCAGCCTTGGAATCAGCGTGCCAACCGCCGTTTTTGTAGAATCGAACGAAAGCTCCCGTTTGGGAGCTTTTTCTATTTCGCAGCAGTCACATTCATGGCGATGAAAGCACCAACAACCAGCCGCAAACTCCGCAAGAATCGGCAACTCGTGACTCTCGAAATTCTCCGCCGGGGATTTCAGGTCTTCGTTAAAGCGGACAAGGAAATCGCAAAACTTTCGGGAACATCTCCCGGAGTGGAAACACTCATGGCGAAGCAACTCGAAGCCGATGACAATCCCCGCGATTTGGCCGCCAGATATTGCTACAAAGTTCTCAAAATGCCGTTCGAGCGAGTGTCGGAGTATCTTCATTCCGGCAGATAAAAAACCGGCAGGTAAATCCTCGCTATGCTGTCCCCTGCTCCTCCACTTCGCTCACGGTGATGTTCTCGATAAAAACGGCTTCGCTTGGGACGAGCACCGCGTAACGTGCCGGTGCAGGCTTGATCCAATCCACCGCGAGCCTTTGCAAAGCGATGCCGAGTTCTCGGAGGTTCTTGCCGACGATGCGGAGATCGTGGGTGGTGAAGGAAGCGTTGAGAACATCGCGGCCTTCCTCGCGTTCCATACTGGCGAATGTCAGATGCGTGTAAGGAAAAATGAAAGAACGGTCGTCGCTCAATTCCACACGGAGACACTGCGCCTGTGCGTCCTTATTCCAGCAGATGAGCTGCTTTTGCTCGCCGTCGGTAGTGGCAGGCGGGCGGGCTTCGCTTTGTGTGGCCTTAATCATTCGTGCCGATCTTTTGCCGCGAAGGTGTCAGTCGTCTGGACGCAATCCACGCCGCCGCTCGCGACCGGAGTGCGGCGGCGAATTGACGCAACCGTGTCAGACTGCGGAAGCGCCGGTGCCGCAAGATTTGACGAGGCAGCCGCCCGAGCCCCGCCAGATCGAGCGCCAGCGCACGGTTGCCGGAGCGCGCGACGTTTTCGCGAAGCTGATGTTTGTCGCTGGTGAAAATACGGATTCCCTTTCGTCCGCGTGAAATGGACACGTACCACTGCTTCGCGTCAGTCGCGGCCTTCACCATCGAATCCGAGAACAGCACGTAGTCCACGGTCTTGCCCTGCGAGGCATACGACGTGACCGCGTAGCCGCGCCCGAACTGCCGATAGTCGAATGGCAAAACGCGGCCGTCATCAAGCGCGATTGCGCCGTCGGCGCGGACGGCGCGCACGGTGACGAGTTCGCCGTTCGCCAGGCGTCGGCCTTCTGCGGTGGCGGCGTTCGCCTTGAGTTGCAGGCGGTCGCCAGCAGCGAGCGTCAGTTCTCGCTTTCGGCACACCGTCACGCTATCCAGATGCTTCACCGCGATACAGCCGACTTTGCGATCGGTTTCGACAATCACCCCGTTTTTGCCGACTCCGAGGAACCGGGCGGTTTCACCCCGCCGAAATCCAGCCGCATCCCGGTTCATCACGAGCACCGAGTCGCCGTCGTAAAATCGCTGGTCGCGCTTTTGCGCGTCCGTGAGGTCGATTCGTTCCAGCGCGACGACCGCGTGCTCCGCCGAAGCAATCAGATTTTCCGATTTCAGCGCCTGCCGAACCGTGTCGTTCACCTTATGAATCTCCGACCAAGTTTGCGCGACAACGACCGTGGATTGGCCTTGCCGCGTGAGTTCCAGATAGTCGGCAGTCAATCGCTCTTGCTGCTCACCGAGGCCGCACTCGACGACTGCGCCGCTTCGCTCAAGGCGATCAAACGATGCGGCGATGTCTCCCCTCGCCGCTTCTTCCACGGCCTTCTTATATTGCTCGACGAATTTCCGCTCCGTCGGCGTCCGCGCTTTCGTGGGATCTTGCCGGCGGATTTCCGTCAGCTCGGCAGCAGCGAGGCCGGAATACATTTCAATCGCGCGCAGCGCATCGGACGCTTCAACTGCACCATGCTGCCGGGTGTCACCTGAGAGGATGACGCGACCGCCGTTCGCCTTCACGAAATCGAAAAGTTGAAACATCTGCTTCGCGCCGAGCTGCCCGGCCTCATCGACGATGATAACCGAACCGGACTCCATCATTTGCCGGGTCAAAAACTCGCTCACTGTTTGCGGGCCTTCAAAACCGTCACGGGTCAAATCCATCACCTGCTGACGCTGCGGAGCGATGACGCGGACCTTTCTTCCCGCAAGTCGCAAACCGGAATCGACCTCGCGCAACGTGTAGCTTTTTCCGGTGCCAGCGCCGCCACGAAACAGCGTCACGAAATCGCAGGAGCTTAGAATTCGCGTCACCGCCTGACGTTGATCCTGGTCAAGCGATGGATTGCCCGGCGTGTACTCCGCACTCAGAGCATCGTGCCTCGTGATACCGTCCTTCGCCATCTCCACAATACTCCACTCGCGCTGCAAAACGTCGCGAGTGGTCACTTGGCGCGGATTGTCCGCGTCACGGATATACCCGGCAGCGGCGGTGGCTGCGTGGACTTCGGCGAGATCGAGATTTTCCCCGCGAGCGTGCTCCAGGGCGTGACGCCAGACTTCGTGCTCATGCGCGACGGACTTGCGATCAAACAAATGATCCTGCGCCCACGTAACCGCCGCCTTGGCGATTCCGACACGCTTCCCGGACTGTTCGGACTTCGCGCCGGCAATCAGCGCGGAGACTTCATTCCGTGCCCCGTCTGACATCTGCCCGGCCCAAAGCGCGCGGAGTTGCTCCATTCCCACGTTCTTGATTTTTCGGGAGCGTTCGTCGCGAGCAATGTTCGCGCGAATATCATCGACGTTGCCCGCGGCCTTTTCCGGTTCGCGCGCCAGCAACTCGCGAGTTCTTTCATCAATCTCCGCGTGCCGTTTGGAAAACATCTCGCACAGCCGACGAGCGACCCCACGAATTTCAAAATCTCCGCGCGCATGGTTCTCGATTTCATAACCCCAGCGCCGGAGTTCCCGCGTCAACTCGTGGTAATAGACGTTCTCCACATATTTCCGCGCGAGCAGCATTTCGTGATTCTGGAGCGCCTTCCATCGCCGTTCCACCGGATCGAAAGTTGCGTTGAAGAGAATGCAATGGCTGTGCAGATGTGGATCGAGGGCGCGCGAAGTATCGTGCCGGAATACTGCGCCCACGATGTTGCCAGTTGGACGGTCTGAACACGCTCCCCCACTCCGCACGCGAGTCTCGGCAAAACGCTCCAGTTCCTTCATCGCCATTGTGACCGCGCGTTGGTGAGCCTCGACAATCCGTTGATCGCCGCCAATCAGCGCGACGACGGAAACGGACTTGGGCGGAGAAATGGTGAAGTCGTAAAAGACGCGGCGATTGGCGACCTCCTGCTCATTGCCAGTTCCATCCTCTGCGCGCCGGGTTGTCTTACGTCTTTGCGTCAAAAGCTCATTGGTCTGCGGATGGAGATTGTCGCAGAGCCGGAGGAAGGCGGCTTGTTGCACATCCCCCACCAGCCCGAGCATCTCAGCGCCTTGTCCGAACCAATGGCCGGAAACTCGTTCGCCCTCGGTGTAGTAATCACCGACGCAAAGATGCTCCTCAAAATACGTCTTCGCGTTGGCGAGGTTGTATTGCGTCTTGGGAGTGAGCACCGCGCGGTTCTAATGGGAACCCGGATGCAAGTTGCGCTGGAACGGGCGCAATGAACCCCGCTGGCCCGTGTATTCGGGGTGCATGATTTTTAAGAACGGACGCCTGACCCCTAACCGGCGTTAGGCGCTTTTTGTCATGAGCCCATCCGACCATCGACAGAAATCCCAAGCACGCTGCGCCGCATCGGCGACGCAAATGCGTCAGCCCATCGCCGCCCCTTCCGACCGATGAGCGACAGCATCGAGCAGATGGACAATCAGCGGCTTTTCGATGCGGCTGTCAGGAATTTCGAGAAGAAGCTGCCCGCGAGATTTCGGGCGCTCATGCCTTACAAAGAAGGCATCGCCGGATTGCGCGCCAAGAGCGCCTCGTTCCGAACCATCGCGCAAATCTTGAAGCAAACGGGAGTCAGCGTCTCGCACGATACCGTTGCGCGCTTTTGCCATGCGGTCATCGAGCAGACGCCGCCGCGTCAGAAAAGCCGACCGAAAGCCGCCAGCACAGTGACCGACGTAAGACGCACGCAGACGCAAACCCCGCAGAAAAGTGACGCAAGCGACAAGCCCGGTGTCAGCGCGTTGTTGCAGCAGCGCCGCAATGCTGACGCCACCCCAGGCGCATCCGGGAAATCGCGCGGGCCGAGAATCGCCGACCCCAAGAACGTATGAACCGCTTCAAAACTCCAACCTCATCACATCCATGAAACGACAACTAGACATCATCCTGAACGGCAAGGGAGGCGTCGGGAAGAGCTTCTTCGCGACGAACCTTGTCCAATACCTCAAAGACCGGCAGATCGAACATCGCGCCATCGACACCGACAACGAGAACTCCACGTTGAAGCGATTCCATCGCGAGGCGGAATTCATCAACATCGGCAACGTGCAGGAAATCGACCTGCTCTTTTCGAGTCTGGAGCAAAGCCCGCTCGTCGTCGTGGATTGTCGCGCCGCATCGACGGACATCTTCCTTGATTACTTTGCCGAGGTCCGGGCGTTCGAGATTCTGGAAATGCTCGATGCCTCCCTCACCGTCATTTCTCCGGTGAATCACGAGGCCGATAGCGTCGAGCAGGTAAAGATCATTGCGAGCAGCCTGAACGATCGCTGCCGCTATTTGATCGTGAGGAATCAGGCCCACAGCGAGCAGTTCAAGATTTTCGAGAACAGCAACACGCGGGGACGCATCATCGACGAACTAGGCGGACGCGAGATCGTAATGCCGAAGCTCTACGATTGGCTCGTCACCGGGCTCAACGAAACGAACCTCACCATTTCGGAAGCTATCAAGCATTCCGGGTTCTCACTTGTGGACCGGCAGCGGTTGAAGAACTGGCAGGCGAATTTTAACGAGCAGATCGACACGGCCAGCGACTTGCTTCTGCCCGGTGGTGAGGCTGGCAAAGGCGCTGTGCGAACGAAGAAGGGTAAAACTCAACCGACTGCCGAGCCAGCGGCTCCCACCGCATGAAAGGCGAGCCGCGCGAGATGATGCTGAGAACTGCCGTGCTCGAATGGCAGAAGAAATACGGGGTGCAGGACGGCGACCCGCTTCTTGCCTCGCTGGAGCTTTTTCAAATCTATCTGGCAAATCTCCAAATGGGCGACGCCGCTGGCACCGGCGTTTCGTTCCAAGAGTTTCGTGAATCCTTCGAGTTGCTCGACCAACGCAGCAAACTTTTCACGAAGCACGCGACCGACTTGATCGAGGCTCTCCGGCAGGTGCCGAACATGCGGCAGCAACTCCGCTCCTATCACGCCGCTGCCTTCGTGATGACAGCAGTTGCGGCCCTCGCTGCAGGGGTGCTCATCGGGCGGTATCTGCTTTGAATCCATGAGCATCTTTGGCGTCTTTCTTGCAGCAGTTGCGGTTTTTCTTGCCGCTTACTTTTACCGGATGGCTGACGCTCCCAGCGCATGGGGAATTTCAGCGGCGTTTGTCGCACTTGGTATCTATGCCCTTACGATTCGACGGCAGCCCAAGCAGCCGAAACGGCGTTTCGTTGTTCGCTTGAAGGGCTTGTCATGGACTCGCGAGGACTTTTGCCGCGGCTGGCTCATCACGGGTGACACCGGCTCGGGTAAGACCCGCTCCGGCATCACGCCGCTGCTTCACCAGATTTTCCAAAACGAACCGGGATGGGGCGGAGTCTGCATCGACGACAAAGGACTCTATTGGGAAACGCTTTCGGAAATGGCCCGGCACTTCAATCGGGAGAAAGACTTGATCCTTCTCCAGGTCAAACCGGATCACGCCACCGCAGGCTGGAAGCCGCTTCATACATATAATCTGACATCCGACCGCAGCATTCCTTACAGCACTTACGCCAAATTCGTCGTCGATACTGCGACAAGTCTCGGACAGCAGGGCGACAAAGGCTTCTTCAAAAATCAGGCGCAGACCCACATCGCGAAGGCGTTGGAAACGCTCTACGAAATCCGCGCCGACGTGACGCTGGAGAACGCCTACCATCTGCTCTCGGACGAGAAGGACATGGAGGAGGCGATGCAAGACCTCGCGGACTCCTATCCCACCGAGTGCCGCCGCGAACTCGCGGATCACTTCCGCAATCGCTTTCTCAGCCAGCCGCCCGAGCAGCTCGGCGGCGTGCGGGAAACCATCGCCAATTACCTTCAACATTTCCTTACACCCGATTTGGCCCAGGTCTTTTGTTCCGCCGAAAACACTTTCGATTTCGATGAGATCGACCGGGGCAAAATCATCTGCGTTTCGATGCCGCAGAAGTTTCAAGCGGAACGCCGCTACGTGAACACCTTTTTGAAGATGCTTTTCTACACCCACGTCTTGCGGCGTTTCGACAAGCCCAAGGAAGAGCGACGCGACGCCAATCTACTCATTCTCTGGGCCGACGAAGCGCAGCGATTCGTGACCGCGAGCGAGGAGGGTATGAGCGACTACAACTGCGTGGACGTGATTCGCGAGGCGCACGCCACGATTGTCGCTGCCGCGCAATCCTCCACGTCATTTGTTCCGCCACTGGGTCGCGACAAGGCGCGTGTGCTCACACTAAATTTGCGCAATCGCATGATCTTCAAAGCTGCCGACGAGGAAGGTGCCGTCGAGAGCGCGGATTTTCTCGGAAAGAAGCAATTCATCCGCCGCACCTGGGGATTCTCCCACGGGAGAACGTCGAGCAATTACAGCGAACAGGAGGAACATAAGATCAAGCCCTACGTCCTTCGCAGTCTGCCGAAACACACTTGCGTCTTGGTTCACGCCGAACGGGGATTCAAACGCGCGATGCTTCCGCCCATTGAGCCGGATGGGAAAATCTGTTCATGGTTCAGGGGATAGTGACGACGATGCCCGACGACGCCCCCATCATCCGTTTCCCGAGCGAGGAGGAGCAGCGGGCCGCGCTTGATGAGTTCGCGCGCGAAATGCGGCGAGTGAAAGAGAGGATGGAATCTGTTCCGCCGGAAAAGCTCGATGAAGCTTTGGCGACGATTTCCGACTATCTGAAAACCGGCTGGAGCACCGGAGGTGGGCGGCGTCTTCGGCAATTCGTTTGGTCACTTTGGAACAGTTTTCATCTCATCAATCTTTACGACCTCAGCTCCGGCCTTGATGGCGGGCTCACCGACGCGGTGATTGTCGTTTTCAACGCAGCGATGGTGGACGCGCTGACCGAAGATCAAAAGCGGCGCATGTTGAGGGAGTCGGGAGAATTTGCGCGATGGGAACAGGCGCGCATCGAGACTCCCGAAGACGAGGAAGTGCTGTATCCGCCATTTCCGATGAGCACCGATGGACTTCGACGAGTCGCACACTCGGCAGAACAGAGCGACAGACGCATTGAGCGGCAGCGCCGCGCCGAGCAGGCCCGCGAAGATTACGATGAGTGAAAAGCCACCACCAGACGGGATCAACTGCCGCTCCCTTCGCAGACTCCGGGATCGTCAGATCATCCCGTCCGCCGCGGAGGATGCGAGACCAAGCGCCCAGGCTTCGCTGCGCCTTCGCTCCCGGCTTGCCGCCCGCAGGCCCACCGGCAGCCTGACGCTCCGGCTTCCGCTTTG
>JAYWEB010000337.1:0-8674 GCA_043779575.1 Chthoniobacter sp.
GCGAAAACTAGTCAGATGCCGTGAGTCGATCCCCGTCTTGGAAAATCGCCGACCTCATCGACTTCGAGTTTTTGCTCGCGGGAGAGACGGGTGCGGAGGGTGGGCGCGAGTTTTTTGAAGCACACATCCGGCCCCAACTCGGGCCGGGTGGAGAGCCGGACCGGCGCAGCGTTTTCCAAGCCTGGCTGGTGGCGCGGCGCGCGGACGCGAAGCGCACGATCGGCCAGCGCTGCACGGCGGCCGGCAAGGCCCTGGCCAGCCTCGGCGGGCTCGTGGGGCTGGTCCTCGGCGGGTGCGTGACCGCGGCGCTGCTCCATTACAAAGGCAGCGAGCCGGTGAATGTGGCGACTTTCCTCGGCTGGACGGTGGGCGTGCAGATGCTACTCCTCGTGGCGGCGGTGCTGGTCGGGCTCGGGCGCGCGACCGCCGGCTTTTTCGAGGACTTCCATCCGCTGCGGGGCATCCTCGCCGCGCTCGGCTGGGCGCTCAGCGCGGGGCTGCGCAAACTGCCGGGTGAAGACCGCGAGAGGCTGCGCGCGACGCTGGCGAACCTGGCGCGCAAACACGAAATCTACGGCTCGCTCGTCGCGTGGCCGTTCCTCATCGTCACGCAGATTTTCGCCGTCGGTTACAACCTCGGCATCCTCATCGTGCTGCTCATGCACGTGGCCGCGACCGATCTGGCCTTTGGCTGGCAATCCACCCTGCACCTGAGCCCGGAGGCGGCTCACCGCATCGTTTCCGCGCTCGCCGCGCCGTGGTCGTGGTTCGCGCCAAACGCGCATCCGGTGCTGGAAGACATCGTCGCCAGCCGCTTTTCCTACAGCGCGGGCATCACGCCGCTGGATAGCGCGGCGATGGCGTCGTGGTGGCCGTTTCTCGGCTACGCCGTGGCCTGCTACGGCCTGCTCCTGCGCGGGGCGCTGCTCGCCTTTGGTGCGTGGAAAATGCGCGCGGGTTTGCGGGCTTTGACGTTCGATCACGAGGGTTGCAACGCGCTTTTCCGCCGGCTCACCGGGCCGGTGGTGCTGGCGCAAAACGGCACGGCGGTGCTGGCGATTCCGCGCCCGGCGGCTTCGTCCGCGGCGCCTCCGGGGCGCGGCGGCGCGTGTCTCGCGCTGGTCGCCACGGACCTCGTGCTGCCCGCGAACCAGCCAGCCGACTACCTCAGCCAGACTTGCGGCTGGCGCGTGACGCAGACGCTGGCCGTGCAGATCGACCACCCGAGCGGCAACGCGGAAGCGCTCGCCGCCTCGGCCCGCGGGGCGCTGGCCGGCGTGGTGGTGGTGGTGCGGGCGCGGCGTGCGCCGATCAAAGCCATCGCGCTCTTTCTCCAAAAAATCGCGGCGAGCGTGGGGCCGAAAACGGAGCTGGTCGTGCTGCTCGTCGGCCGCGGCGACGGCGCGGGTTTTGCGCGTGTCGAAGACGATGACTTCACACACTGGCGGAACTTTCAGGCGATCCACGGGCTGCGGCTGAGCGTGGAGAAATGGAGCGCGGCATGACGGACCCGACGCCGACTTTCGCGATCGTGGGCGCGGTCAATCACGGCAAGTCGTCCGTCGTTTCCACGCTCGCGGAGAACGATCAGGTGCGGATCAGTTCGCAACCGGGCGAGACCGTGGAGTGCCAGCGTTTCGCGCTGCACGACCTGTTCGTTTTCTACGACACGCCGGGCTTTCAAAACGCCATCGAGGCGCTCGCCGAACTCGCGCCGGCGGCCCACGCGCGCGAACCGCTGGCGTTGTTCCGCGAGTTCATCGCGCGGCATCGGGGCGATGATGCGTTCGAGGCGGAGCGGCTCCTCTTTCAGCCGGTGATCGGCGGCGCGGGGATCGTCTATGTGGTGGACGGCTCGGAGCCGCTGCTCGAAATCCACGCGGCGGAAATGGAAATCCTGCGGCTCACCGGCCAGCCGCGGCTGGCGATCATCAACCGCACGAGCGCCGACGATCATGTGCAGGACTGGAAGCGCCGGCTCGGCCTGCACTTCAACGCGGTGCGCGAATTCAACGCGCACCACGCCACTTTCGCCGACCGGCTGGAGCTGCTCGAAACGCTCGCGGGCATCGAGCAAAGCTGGAAGCCGAAGCTCACGCGCGCGGTGGCGATTTTCCGCGACGAGTGGGACCGGCGGCTCGGGGAGTGCGCGGAGATCATCGTGGAATTGCTCGCGGCGGCGCTCACGCATCGCGAGGTCGCGGATGCGGAGTCGCGCGTGGCGGGCGAGCAACTGAAGGCGCGCTTCGTGGCCGCGCTGACCGACCGCGAGACGCGCGCGCACCGGGCGATCATCAAACTTTTCGGCCACAGCCGCGTGCAGGCCGAGTCGGGCTGGCAGCAGCTTTTCGACAGCGAACTTTTCAGCGACGACACCTGGCGCGCGTTCGGTCTCGATGAGCGCCAGCTCGTGGCCGCGGGGGCGATCAGCGGCGCGGCGGCGGGCGTGCTTTTCGACCTCGCGACGATTGGTCATTCGATCGGGATTCCCACCGCGGTCGGCGCGGGCGCGGGCGCGCTCACGGCGTTCGTGGTGGGCAAGCGCCGGCCCGAGCTGAAGATCAATGCGCGCTGGCTGCCCGGCGGGTTGCGGCTCGGCGGACGCGCGCTTTCGGTCGGGCCGTATACCGCGCTCAATTTTCCGTGGATCCTCCTCGACCGCGCGCTGGGCACGTTCGCCTACGTCATCAACCGCGCGCACGCCCGGCGCGACGAAGCCACGATCCACGGCGCGCGGATGCAGGCCGCGATGGAAGCCGCCGGGCTTTCCAGCGCCCGCTGGGGCGACGCGCCGCGCCGGCAGTGCGAGCGGATTTTTGCGCTCATCCGCCGGGGCAAAATGCGCGCTGAGGAGCGCCGCGCATTGCGCGAGCTGATCCGCGCGCGGCTGGCGGAGGTGAGCGCGGCGAAATGGTCGGCGGCTCTGGATTAGGCGCGCTCGCGGAACGCGCGGGAGAGCGCCACGTATTTTTCCGCCCAGACTTTGATGCCGGTCTGCTCGTCGAGCGAAAGCGTCCGCACGACTTTCGCCGGCGAGCCGAGGACGAGCGAGCCGGCGGGAATCTTTGTGCCGCCGGTGACGAGCGCGCCCGCGCCGATGATCGAACGCGCCCCGATTTCCGCGCCGTCGAGGATGATGGCGCCCATGCCGACGAGCACTTCGTCGGCGATGGTGCAGGCGTGGAGCACGGCTTTGTGGCCCACGGTCACCAGCTCGCCGACGAACGCGCCGTAGTCGTCCGCGAGATGCACGACCGCGCCGTCCTGCACGTTGGAACGCGGGCCGATGACGATGCGATTGATGTCGCCGCGGAGCACGGCCTGGAACCACACGCTCGACTCTTCCGCGAGCGTGACGTCCCCGATGACGTCCGCGCCGGGGGCGACGAAAGCGGTCGTGTGAAGCGTCGGCGGGGTGTCGAGATAACGGGCGAGACGATCGGATAAAGTCATGCGGCAGCGTGGTTTCGCGACACCGCAAAATCAACCGGGAAGGCCGATGGGTAGAGGGTTCGTGAGACTTAAAAAAATCTCTAAGGAATTGTTTGACTTCAAAATGGCACAGGGGCAAAACAGCCCGCATCCCGCTGGTCACACCCCCAGCACCCAAACAATCAAACCACAGGAAATCTCATTTCTCATGAACAAGGCAGAACTCGTAGAAACCGTCCAAAAAACTCTCGGCAAAACCACCAGCAAAGCGGAGGCCGAACGCGCCGTCGCCGCGGTCATCGACGGCATCAAGGCGGGCCTGAAAAAAGGCAAGCCGGTGCAGCTCGTTGGTTTCGGGACCTTCAAAATCGCGAACCGCAAGGCGCGCATGGGCATCAACCCGAAGACGGGCGCGAAGATCAAAATCAAGGCGTCCAAGAGCGTGAAGTTCGCCGCGGGCAAGGACCTGAAGTCCAAGCTCAAGTAATTTCCTCCTAGCCCCGAGAGACCCCGTTTTGCCACGTGCAAAACGGGGTTTCTCACGTACGAGCCCAGGGGCGGAGCAGGGGGGGCGCGCATATTGCTAGGTAGTTCGTCTCATATTTGCCCGGGATGAACTCCTCCAACGATCAGCCGACTCTCGCGATACTCGGTGGCGCGCTACTGCTCACGCTGGCACCCGCGGGTGCGGCGTATGCTGGCGTCAGTGGGGCGGCTTTGTGCGGACTCGGTCTGGCGGCGGCTGGCGGCGTGGGGCTGATGGGCTGGCGGATGATGCGGCGAGGCCGGGCGCGCGACGGGGAGTTGCGGGAGGCTTTGGAGTTTCGCCGGCGTGTGCTGGAGAATAGCGACGTGGTGATCGTGGAGCTGTCGCCCGAGGGGCGGTTGTTTTCGTCGTCAAAGGTGGGCGCGGCTTCGCCGGATTGGACCGCGCAGTGGCTCGGGGAATCGCGGACGGTCGCCGTGGATGCGGTGGCCCGCGCCTGCGCGGGCGAGTCGGCGCGCTTTCGCGGCTGGTCGCCCGGACGTTCGGGCGAGCTGGTGCTTTGGGAGGTGATCGTCGCGCCGGTGGCCGAGGCGGACGGGCCGGCGGAGAAGCTGATTGCGCTGGCGCGGGACATTACGGACCAGCACGAAGGTGAGGAAAAATTCCGCCTGCTGTTTGAGAATTCCGAGGAGGCGTTCCTGCTGATTTCTGACGGCGTGGTTCTCGACGCCAGCCCGCAGGCTGCGCGCCTGCTCGGTTTCGACGACCGGCGGGCGATGCTTTCGCGCCCGGTCGATGAGTTGTCTCCCGAGACGCAGCCCGACGGCGCGGCGTCCAAAGACAAGGCGCGCGAGATGGGTGAAGCGGCAAACGCCAACGGGCCATGCCGTTATGGGTGGCAGTACCGGCGAACGGACGGCGAGGAAGTTTCCGCGGAGGTCACGCTGACGAGCGGTGCGCTGCGCGGTCGCGCCGTCTGGCTGGCGGTCGTGCGGGACACGGGCGAAAAGCGGCGGACGGAAGCGGCCCTGCGCGCAAGTGAAGAGCGGGTCGAGGCGTTCACGAACCACAGTCGCGACGACCGCCAGACGGCCGAGCGCGCGGTGCAGGAGAGCGAGCGGAGATTTCGCGAACTGTTCGACGATGCGCCGGTCGCCTACCACGAACTCGATCTCGACAACCACATCACCCGCGTCAATGGGACGGAGCTGGCGATGCTGGGTTACGGCGCGGAGGAAATGGTCGGAAAGTCGGTGTGGAATTTCATCATCGAAGAGAAGCCCGACGAGGCCGCGGCGCGCGAAACTCCGCAGGGTGCGAGGAGCGAGTATCCCTGCACCTTCCGGCGGAAAGACGGACGCAAGGTCTCGGTGCTGATGCGGCAGAAATTCATCAAGGACGCCACCGGAGCGATCTGCGGACGGCTGGCCACCCTGCAGGATGTGACCGCGCTGAAACGCACGGAGTTGGAGCTGCGCGATGCCGAGGAAAAATACCGGAGCATTTTCGAGAACGCGATCGAGGGCATCTTTCAGTCCACCGCCGAAGGCAGCTACATGAGCGTGAACCCGGCGCTCGCGCGGATGTTCGGCTACGACTCGCCGGATGAAATGATGAGCACCGTGACCCACATCGCGAAGCAGCTCTACGTGCAATCCGGGAGGCGCGCCGAGTTCACCGCGCTGATTTTGGAAAAGGGTGCGGTGAGTGACTTTGAATCCGAGGTGTTCCGCCGGGATGGGAGTTCGATCTGGATCTCCGAACGCTGCCGCGCGGTGCGGGACGGGGACGGCAAGCTCCTTTACTACGAGGGCACGGCCGAGGACATCACCGCGCGCCGCGGATCCCAGCAGGCGGTGACGGCCGCGCGGGACACGGCCATCGAATCGGCGCGGCTGAAGAGCGAATTTCTCGCCAACATGAGCCACGAAATCCGCACCCCGATGAATGGCATCATCGGCATGACGGATCTGCTGCTCGATACCGAACTCACTGGGAAGCAGCGCGACTTCACGCAGACGATCGCCGGGAGCGCCGACTCGCTGCTGACGATCATCAACGACATCCTGGATTTCTCGAAGATCGAGGCCGGCATGCTGAAGTTCGAGGAGATCGACTTTCAGCTCGCCTCGGTGGTCGAGGGTGCCGTCGAGGTGCTGGCGGCGCGGGCGGCGGCGAAGAAAATCGACATCGCGTCGCTGGTTTACAACGGAGTGCCGAACGGGCTGCGCGGCGATCCGGGACGGTTGCGGCAGGTGCTCACGAACCTCGTCGGCAACGCGGTGAAATTCACCGAGCGCGGCGAGGTGGTGGTGCGCGCGAATTGCCAGGAGGAATCCGCGACGCATGTGGTCATTCGCTTCACGGTGACGGATTCCGGGATCGGGATTGAGCCGTCGGCCCAGGCCCAGCTTTTTCAGGCTTTCGTGCAGGCCGATGGAACCACCACGCGGCGCTTCGGCGGGACGGGGCTCGGCCTCGCGATCTGCCGCCAGCTCGTGCAGCGCATGGGCGGGGAAATCGGGGTGACCAGTCAGGCGGGGAAAGGTTCGACGTTCTGGTTCACCGCGCGCTTTGCCCGGCAGGCGGCCGGAGCGTCGAGTGTGGCCCCGCGCAAAGCGGAGCTGCGCGATCTGCGGGTGCTCGTGGTGGACGACCACGAGACGAACCGCGCGGTTTTGGAGCATCTGCTTTCGTCGCGCGCGATGCGGGTCCAGCAGGCGGTCAACGCGCTGGACGCGCTGGGTCTGATGCGCGCGGAGGCGGCGCGCGGACGGAAGTTTGATCTCGCGATTCTCGATATGCAGATGCCGGGCATGGATGGGCTGGAGCTGGCGCGGTGCATCAAGAAGGATCCCAAACTCGCCGCTACCCGGATCGTCATGCTGACCTCGATGGACCGGCACGAAGACCCGGAGGCGCTGCGCGATTGCGGCGTGGGTGGGTGCCTGGTCAAGCCGGTGAAACAGGCGCAGCTTTTCGAGTGCTTGCGGACGGTGATGTCTCCGGATGTCGGGGCAGGCGAAATCAAATCCACGCTCGTCCCTTTGCCCAAGCCGGTGAAAATCCCCGCGGAACTCGTGGGGCTGCGCATCCGCGTCCTGATCGCGGAGGACAATCCGGTGAACCAGAAAGTCGCCGCCTGCCAGTTGGAAAGATTTTCCATCCGCGCGGATGTGGTCGGCAATGGACGGCTCGCCATCGAGGCAGCGGAGCGCGAAAGCTACGACGTGGTCCTGATGGACTGCCAGATGCCGGAACTCGACGGCTACGCGGCGACGCGGGAACTGCGCGCCAGCGAGGGGCGGGACCGGCACACGTGGATCATCGCGATGACGGCCAACTCGCTGGAGGGCGACCGGGAGAAGTGTCTGGCCGCGGGGATGGACGACTACCTGAGCAAGCCGATCAAGCCGGATGCGCTGGCGGCGGCGCTTTGCACGTACGCGAAACGCGCGCCGAAGCCGGCGGTGGCGAAACGACCGAGGCCGGCTGGGCGGATCGTGGATCCCGAGGTCATCGCCGGATTCCGCGAGATGGGTGCGGATGAGGGCGGGCAGTTGCTCGACAGTTTGATCGAGACGTTTCTCGCAAATACGCCGCAGGTTCTCGCCGCCGCGCGGGCGGCCCTGACCGGCCGGGCCGTCGCCGAACTCGAACGCGCCGCGCACACGCTCAAGGGCAGCAGCAGCAATTTCGGCGCGGAGCGCATGGGTGCCGCCTGCGCGGAACTCGAACGCGCGGCCCACGAAGGTGCGCTGGGTGGCGCGGCCGCCATGATCGACGCCATCGAAACTGAATTTGCCTCCGTCCGCATCGCTCTGGAAAGAGAGCGCTCCACTTGCCTCGTATGAAAATCCTGATTGCTGAAGATGATCCCGTGTCGGTGAAAGTGCTGCAGTTCACGCTGGAGCATTACGGGCACGAGGTGGTGGTCGCGGCCAGCGGCTCGGAGGCGTGGGAGAAATTCGACGCGGATCCGGTCCGCGTGATCGTGAGCGACTGGATGATGCCGGGGCTCGATGGGTTGCAGCTTTGCCAGAAAGTGCGGGAGCGTCCGAAGACGGAGTACACCTATTTCATCCTGCTCACCGCCATCCATACCGGCCGCGACAACCTGCGGCAGGCGATGGATGCGGGCGTGGACGATTTCCTCACCAAGCCGCTCGACCGCGAAGCCATCCTCATGCGGCTGCGCGTAGCCGAGCGCATCCTCGAGTTCACGCAGCAAATCCGGCTGCTCAAGCTGCTCATCCCGATCTGCATGTACTGCAAACGGGTGCGCGACGATTCCAACTACTGGGACCAGGTGGAGAACTACATCCACACGCACACGGGCAGCAATTTCAGCCACGGCATCTGCCCGACTTGCTTCGACCAGCAGATGAGCAATCTGAGCCGGGCCGGGGTGACGATCGCGCCCGCGGTGGACTAGCAGACGGCGTCCCTGCAGGCTGCGATGGTGTATTCGCGATTGAGGCGGGCGATGACCGAGGCGGGGATGTCGGCGGGGCAGACGGCTTCACATTCGAGGTAGTTCGAGCAGTTGCCAAAGCCGGCCTCGTCCATGGTGCGGACCATCTTGAGCGCGCGGGAGGTGCGCTCGGCCTGGCCTTGCGGGAGCAGGGCGAGGTGGGAGACTTTCGCGCCGACGAAAAGCATGGCGCTGGCGTTCGGACACGCGGCCACGCACGCGCCGCAGCCGATGCAGGCGGCGGCTTCCATGGCGGCGTCGGCGGCGACTTTCGGCACGGG
>JAYWEB010000338.1:0-8669 GCA_043779575.1 Chthoniobacter sp.
CCCGTTTCATCGAGCCGCGGCGGGTGCAGGATGTAGGAGAGCGTGCGGACATCGTTCGCGGAACTTTCCAGCAGCGCCACGCTGTCCTCGATGATTTGCGCTGACTCTGTGGCAAGCGCGGGCAGCGTTTCGCGCAGCGTGCCGAGGTTCAGTATCACCGCGACGAGTTCCTGCGCCGTCGAGTCGTGCAGCTCCTTGGCGATGCGCCGCCGCTCGTCATCCTCGGCCCGCAGGAGCCGCCGCGCCAGCTTGCGGAGCACTGCCTCCCCGCGCTGCCGCTCGGTGATGTCCACATGGCAGCCCAGCATCCGCACCGGCTGGCCCTTCTCGTCGCGGGAGACTTCACCGCGCGTATAGATCCAGCGCCACGATCCATCCTTGTGGCGCATCCGGAATTCCACCTCGTGCTCGTCGCCCGGCCCGGCCAGGACTCGCCGGACGCAGGCCATTGTCGAGGCAAGGTCCTCGGGGTGGACGCGCCGCTCCCATTCGCTGAACTCGTTCGCGATCTCGTGCTCCTCGAAGCCGAGCTGGAGTTTCCATTCCCGCGAAAAGACCACCTGGTTCGACCGGAGATCCCAATCCCACAACCCGACATTGGACGCCTGCACCGCCAGCCGCAGCCGCTCCTCGCTCTCGCGCAGCCCCGCCTCGGCCCGCTTGCGCAGGCTGATGTCCTGCACCACGGAGATGAAATATTTCGGCGCACCCGCCGCCTCGCGCACCAGCGAGACGGTGAGGTGAATCCAGACGAGGGTGCCGTCCTTGCGCACGTAGCGCTTCTCCATGAAGTAACTCTGAATCTCACCAGCGAGCACCCGGCGCACGTAGCCGAGGTCGGCCTCCAGATCATCGGGATGCGTGATGGCCTGGAAGGTGCCGCTCAACAATTCCTCCCGAGTGTAGCCGACGATCTCGCACAACTGCTGGTTCGCATCCAGCCAGCGCCCGTCCGGCGCGACCTGCGCCACGCCCACCGCTGCCCGCTCGAAAATGGCGCGGAAGCGCTCCTCGCTCTCGTGCATCGCCGCCTCCGCGCGCTTGCGCTCGGAGATATCGCGGATGTTGCACTGGGTCACTTTGCGGCCGTTCACGAGATAGACGTTGCTGACGAACTCCACCTCGATGCGACGCCCGTCGCGGGTTTCCAGCGCCAGATCGTCGTAGCGAATGTATTCGTTCTGCTGCAATTCCGCGAAGTTGGCCTCGTTGGCGATGATGTCCTTGAGGAATCCCAGTTCCCAGATCTCCTTGCCGAGGAAGTCCTCGCGCGAAAATCCCAGCAGTTCCATCAGGAACGGATTCACATCCACGACCATGCCCGTCTCCGCATCGAGAATCAAAATGCCGTCCTTGGCCGATTCGAACAGGCGGCGGTAGCGCACCTCCGAGGCGAGCACCGCCTCCTCCGCAACCTTGCGCTCGGTGATGTCGATGTGCATGACCACCGCGCCTTCCCGGCGATCCTCGTGCAAGGGCGTGACCATGAGCCGGAACCAGCGTTTTTCCGTCGGCGAGTGGCAGGGATACTCGATGGCGAACTCCTGCTTCCTGCCGGCCAAGACCTCGCGCAGACCGAGGACCACTTCATGCGCTTCGTTGGAACACTCGCCAGTCGCCTTTTCGCACACGCTGAGATAGTTCCGGCCAACGCAACAATCCGCGCTTTGCAAAAAGTTCGCCGTGGCAAAGCGCCGCCACGCTTCGTTGATCGAGAGGATCACGCCCTCCGGATCAATCAGCGCAATGTGCGCGGGGAGCGCGTTGAGGATGGCGGTTTGCCTGTGCGCGGCGTCCCGGGCCGCCGCCTCGCTCGCGCGCAGCGCCGCCTCGGCCTGCTTGCGCGCGGTGATGTCGGTGAGCAATCCCTCGATGCTCAACAACTCGCCGGACTCCGCGTAAATGCCCTGCGCCTGATCCCAGACCCAGCGGATTTCGCCGTTGCGGTGGGTGAGGCGGTATTCGTTGCTGCACGCGTGGTGCGCGGCAAGGTTCGCCTGGCATTTCTCCCACACGGGCGCGACGTCGTCCGGGTGCATGAGCGCGCCCAGCGAGGTGACGCGGTTGCCGGTGAGTTCGTCGGCGTGATAACCGG
The DNA here is from genome assembly GCA_043779575.1 of Chthoniobacter sp. Classification (GTDB taxonomy): domain Bacteria; phylum Verrucomicrobiota; class Verrucomicrobiia; order Chthoniobacterales; family Chthoniobacteraceae; genus Chthoniobacter. Next base: position 2,096 of record JAYWEB010000338.1, read on the forward strand.
TGATCGCGAAGCAGCCGTCGCTGATAAAATCCACGGTCCAGTCTGCGTCGTTGCGGCAGCGATAGACCGCACCGGAGATGTTCTTCACCAGCGTGGCGTAGGCATGTTCGCGTGCGCGCAGCGCTGTTTCACCCTGCTTCTGGTTTTGAAGCAGTTGCCATTCACGGAGGGCGCGCGTCACCGTCTGGGGCATGGCGGCAAACGCTTCGGGGGATTTGACGACGTAATCCAGCGCGCCGGCCTTCATCACTTCCACCACGGTCTGGTGGCTGCCAAACGCGGTCATGACGAGGATGGGAAACGGAGCGTCCGCTGCCGGATGCGTGAGCAACTCCGTCGCGCGGCCATCTGGAAAATTCAAATCCACCAGCGCGAGATCCGGCAGCTGCGCGGCGATCCGCTCCCGGTATTCCCGCAGCGTGCCGACCACCTGGAGGTCGGTCTTGAAACTGCCCTGATCGAAGGCGCGACGGATGGCCTCCACATGGGCGGCCTCGTCTTCCACGATCAACAGTTGCAAGGGGGTGCGGTTCATCAATCACTCCGGCTCGTTTGGGTATTGATTCCACGCCACCCAGTAGTAGCCGAAGGCTGTCATCAGTTCCGTGAACTGCATGAAATCCACCGGCTTGATCAGATAGCTGTTGGCGTGGGCGGCATAGGCTTTGACCTTGTCGGTCTCGGCGGAAGAGGTGGTCAAAATCACGACTGGAATCTGGAGGAACTCGGGATTGGTCTTGATGCTCTTCAACACCTCCAGCCCGTCCACCTTCGGCAGGCGCAGATCGAGCAGAATAATCCCGGGCCGCGGCGACGAGGCCGGGTCGCTGAAATCATTTTGGCGGTTCAGGTAATCCAGCGCCGCCTGCCCGTCGCTGACGTGGATCAACGTATTGGCCAGCCGGTAGTCCTGGAAATTCCGCCGCACGATCTCGGCATGGGCCTCATCATCCTCCACCAGCAAAATCACAATGGGTTCGCCTTTCATAATTTTTCTCCTGCGTTGTTTGGGTTTAGTGGGTGGGCCGCGCGCGGCAGCGTGAAATAGAAACATGCGCCGTGTCCCACTCCGGCCGACTCCACCCAGATGCGGCCGCCGTGCAATTCCACGATCCGTCTGACGATGGCCAGGCCAAGGCCTGATCCCTCCGTTTTCGGTTCGAGCTTCTCGAACAAATTGAACACCTTCGACTGGAAGCGCGGGTCAATCCCGATGCCGTTGTCGCGCACCAAGAACACGGTCTCCGCACCGCGCGCCTCAAAGCCAATCTCGATGCGCGGGTCTTTCTGGTCGCCCATGAACTTGCAGGCGTTATCAATCAGGTTCTGGAACACCTCGGCCAGCCGGGTGTGGTCACCGCGCACCGACGCATCGCCGGCCTGCACTTGCAGCGTGACCCCGCGTTCGGCAATGCGCCCGGCCACGGCCCCGAGAGCGTCCTTCACCAACGCCTGGAACGTGACGTTCACCGGCAGGCCGACGACGCGACCGACGCGCGACATCTCCAGCAAATCATCCAGCAGCTTCGCCATCTTGTCGGCGGCGGTCCGGATGAATTGGAAATCCTTCGCGATCCGCGCCGCATCGCCCGACGCCAAGTCTTGCTCCAGATAACCGAGGAACGTCCGGACCGTCACGACCGGGCTTTTCAGGTCATGGGAGGCGGCGTAGAGGAAGCGTTCCAACTCCGCGTTCTTTTGCTCCAACTCCAAGTAGCTTTGACGCAGCGCCAGCTCCACCCGCTTGCGCTCGGAGATGTCGCGAATCTGGCACTGAATCACCTTCTGGCCGCTGACCCGATAGACGTTGCTGACGAACTCCACTTCAATCCGCCGGCCGTCGCTGGTTTCCAGCGGCATGTCTTCGTAGCGGAGGTATTCTTTCGCCTGCAATTCGACGAAGTTGGCCTCGTTGGAGATGAGGTTTTTGAAAAATCCGAGTTCCCAGACTTTCTTGCCCAGAAACGCCTCGTGCGAGTAACCCAGCATCCCAATCAAAAACGGATTCACATCCACGATCATTCCCGTCTCGGCATCGAGAATCAAAATGCCGTCCTTGGTCGTCTCGAAGAGCCGGCGATAGCGGAGTTCCGAAGCGACCAAGACTTGCTGGAGATCGTCCGCGGACAATGCGCGCTGCGGCGGCAGGTGGCTGGGAGCGCGCGTGAGCTGGCCCGCCTCGCGCTGCCCCAGCACGTCCCGCACGCGCGCCATGAACGCCTCCGGCTCGGCAGGCTGGAGGATGAAGGCATCCGCGCCGAGATCGAGCGCGAGCTTCTCGTCCTGCGGCTCGGTGGAGGTGGCGGTATAGACGATGAAGGGAATGAGCTTGAGCCGCGCATCCAATTTCCAGTGTCGCAAAAGCGTGTAGCCATCCATCACCGGCATGAGCAGGTCGGAGATGATGAGTTGCGGCGGCGATTGCCGGGCCTTGACGAGCGCCTCCGCGCCGTCGCGGGCTTCGTCCACTGCGCAGCCGTGGCCGGTGAGCAGGGCGCGCAGGAGGTAAAGATTCTCCGGCTGGTCATCGACGATGAGGATGCGGGTCATGGCGTGACTCCCGTTTGGACCGGGCGCAGAGAGCGGCTGATGTCCGCCACGAACGTCTGCGGGTTGATCGGCTTTTCCAGATAACCTGCGCCGCCCGCCGCCGGAATTTTTTCCCGATCCCCGGCCATCGCGCAGGAGGTGCCGGTGCGACCGCGCTGCCCCAGCAGGAAGGTGGCGAGGGAGCGGTTCTGCACGTTGTCTTCGATGAGGAGGATTTTCATGGGGAATTCACCGGGAGGGCTGATGTACCGCATCATGCTTTAGCCCTCTCCTTCCCCTGCGGCAATGTGAACGTGAAGACGCTCCCCTTTTCCTTGCCCTTGCCGGCGACAACCACCTGTTGCGCTGCAATAAACCCATCGGCACGCCGCACTTCGACGACGTCCCTGGCGACTTTCAACCGCGCGGCGATAAGCGGTCCCATCGTGTCCAGCCGTCGCTGCTGGCGCGGGTTTTCCCCGGTGAGCCTGCGCAATTGCCCGAACTCCGCGTCAGCCGAAGCCACGGCGTCCCGATACGGTTCGAGATATTTTTCGTCGCCCGTGATCAAGAAACCGCGTGCGCCGGTTTCCGCATCCGTCATGGTCGAGAGCAGCGCCGCGAGCGCGGTCTTCACTTCCTGCGTGTGTTTTACCGAGTCCGCATCGTCGGTGAGCCGGACGGTGCTGAAATAGGAAATCAGACCAAGGCCGACCAGCAGGATAAGCGCGAGGGCGAACCCGCCGAGAGTATTTTTTTCAAGCGAAAGTTTCACTGGGCAGGAGTGGCGGAGAGGCGGACGCCGGTGCCATGGCGTTCGCGCAAAACAAATTCGTTCACCGCGACCCTCGCCGCCCGCTTTTCGATTTGAAGAAGGGATTTCATATGTATCAGACGTGGCCGATCCGTGGCGCTAATCCGGGAGAAGTCGTTCGCGGAGGGGGAATAGGGTGGATACTAGCGTTCTTGCCCTGAAACGCACGGGTATCTCCGCGGGCTTTTTCGCTGGAGCCGGTTGGATTTGAGCGCAACTACGCTATCAACGTTTAGGCGCGGGGCCTAGCGCGGGTCGGTGCCGATGCGGATGGCGATGACCGGTGCTGTCTGGCACGCTGCCGGAAATGCCATCCGATCCCGCTTCCCACTTCATCTTTCTCGATCCGCGTGGCCGGCGCTGGCCGCGGTTTCGCCGGTTCGTTTTTTGGAGCGCGATCGTGCTGGCGCGCGGTGGCGACGACCGGCTTCCGCGCGTGGCGCTGGCTGGTGGAAACGATGTGGACCTTCATGCTCATCGCCACGGCACTGATGGTCGCGCGCTCGCTGCGCTCGGTGCTCGATTGCGACTACGCGGGCGAAGTGGCAGTGGTGCTCGTGGATGATGGCTCGAAGGACGACACCGCCCCGGAGTCGCAGCGCGTGCGGATCATTTCGCAGGCGAATGCGGGCAAGTCCGCGGCGCTCCGGCGGGCGCTGGCCGAGGCGCGGCACGAGGTCATCGTCTTCCTCGACGCCGACACGATGTTCGAGCGCGCGACGATTCGGAAGCTCGTGGAGGAACTCTCCGGCGAGCGCGTCGGCACCGTTTCCGGCAATGCGCGCGTGGGCCACCAGCGCAACTTCGTCACGCGCTGTCAGGCGCTCGAATACATCTGCGGCTTCAATCTCGACCGCCGCGCCTCCACTGCCTGGAACTGAGTGAGCGTGGTGCCCGGCGCGATCAGCGCCTTCCGCCGCGCGGCGATCGACGAGGCCGGCGGCTTCTCGCACGACACGCTCGCCGAGCTATTGGGGACAGCAGACTTTTCCGGCTGCGAATGTGCGCCTCATCGCCCGCCACGGCAGCCTGCCGCTCGTCTTCTGGTCGCCGTGGGATCGGGCCTTATAAGGAAGGAACCGGGCCGGACAAATACTCGCTGACCAGCATCATCGCCGGCACGCATGACGCCTACATCGACCGCTGGGCCGATGGTGCAAAGGACTTCGGTGGCCCGATGATCGTCTCCTTGGCCAACGAAATGAACAGCTCATGGTTTCCGTGGGTCGGCGTTTTCTACGGCGGCGAAAAGCCCGCACCCGGTGGGGGGCTTCCAAGGCCCGGAGACCTTTAAGACTGCGTGGCGTCACATCGTGGACCGCGTGCGGGCGCGTGGTGCGACCAATGTGAAATGGGTGCTGCACCTCATGGATTTCTCCATGCCGAACGAAACGTGGAACCTCGCCGCGCAATACTATCCCGGCGCGAACTACGTGGACTGGCTCGGCTTTAGCCTCTACGACGCGCAGTTCCCGAGCGACGAGAAATACCCCGATTTCCTCTCGTGCTTCGACTGGCCCTACACCGATTTGACGCAGATCGACGCGACGAAACCCATCATGCTCTGCGAATGGGGCGTAGGCGAATTTCCCGCGAAAGGCGACAAGGGCGAGTGGATTCGCGGGGCCTTCCGAACCAAGTCCAACACCGCGAAATACCCGCGCTTCAAAGCCGCCGTCTTCTGGCACGAGTGCTGGCAAAACAGCGCCGATGAAGTGGACGAATCCAGCAAGGAGAACGCCGGCAAATACAGCGACCTCCGCGTGAACAGCTCCCCCGGCGCGCCGCGCGCCTACCGCGAAGGCGCCGCCAGCATCTTCCTCGACCACCCGCAATGATGCAAAAAACCCCGCTGTCGTATTCCGGCGACTTGAATAACCACGCTGCCACTGCTCGCCGCAGTTACTCAAGACCTTCACCGCCAGAGTCGGCTTCATTACAGTGGGAAGCGAACCACCCCGCCAAAACCAGACGCTACCTTTCTCGAAGAACGGCAATCTGTCGGAAAACTGCTGCCAAAGCCATCGCCCTTCGCGTTGCGTCTTGGCACCGCACCATATCCATGGACATCCCACATTCGTCCTTCGCAACACGGCCTTTCTATATTGTCTGCTGGAGAACCCACTCAAATACTGCCAAAGCTGTATCACGATTGTAACTAGAACCTATCCCAAAACTCCTGTTAGTAATTCGCACCTAGCCTGTCCGACCGCATGAATACAGGGAGTTCGATACTCAACATTCTGCGGAAAACGGGTTTTGGGATAGGTTCTAGATCGCGATTAAGTGTCATCGCCCGCAGTTCTACCGCGTGCTTTGGCTCGGTCCGAAATCAGAGGGTGGATTGCACATGCCGCACGCGGTGGCATGGCGCAGAACAAGAACATCATTGGCCCTCCAATTAGGAGACTTCGATGTCAGCGGGAGCTGACGCAAAGGGCACTCGCGGTGAAACTCCAACTGGCCGGTTGGTGGATTGATCGTGCTGGCGTTTCCAAAATCGAAGGCGGGCGCGTTCGAGTGCATGACTACCGGCAATTGTATCTTGCGAGCGTACTACGGGTCAGTGTGGAGGATTTGTTTCCGGCAATTGCTCCTACTGAACAAATTGACGGAGCAGTGAACGATTTGATGAAAAAGCGGCGATAGCAAAGTCAGGTTGCTTGCGACGCAAGGTGGTTACTGTATCCTCGGCTCTAAAAACGGAATATGGATCAATCAATTGTCCTCTCGATTTTTAATTTCTTGGTGGGGTTAGGATTTTTTGCCGCAGTTGTGATCGGTCTGCGCGCGCGTTTTGTACGCGTTGGGAAATCGAGGCGGGGCCAAATCCCATCCATCGCGCCGGATGGGATGGAAAACGATAGGCATGAATGGCCCGCGACCAAGGTTCGAGATAACCTCGCACCACCTCCAGTGCCGCGTGACGACCTCGATCATCACCACGCCGCCGACTATATAGTTGATCGCTCGTCGCCGTATTCGATTCCACAACCGCAGCGGCGCGACGAAGGCGAATGGTGACTTTGCTTCATTCGCCTATCGTGTGACACCGAAGCTCGCATCGAAAAATGTGCTTGGGCCGGCGCTCAAGGATTTCCGGGTGTCTCGCGGGTGGACGCTTAAGCAAATGCGCGAATTCACAAAGTAAGTGCGACACGGGAGGGCTGGAGTGTGGAGGAAGAAGAAGGTCTCGAATTGTGGGGGAATCTGGCAGGAGGATGGCAATGA
>JAYWEB010000339.1:0-3493 GCA_043779575.1 Chthoniobacter sp.
GCCACCACGGGAGCCGCAGTGGCCACGAGCAGCGCGGTCTCGACAACCGGAGCCGCATCGACCGTCGGAGCCGCCGCAGCGGGCGCAGGCAGCGCGGGCTCGGCAAGCAAAGGTGTGCCTTGCAATTTGTTACTGACTGGGCGCAGGTCGGAGTCTTCAGCCGGTGCCGCGGGAGCCTGCACCACGACAGGCTCGGGGGCTGGCGTTCGCTTGTTCCCACCTTGGGAAAAATAACCCGCAAGACCGGTCACGATCAATCCGGCAGCCACGGCTGAGCCGAGAAATGGAAAGCGCGTTTTTTTTCCCGCCGCGCTCGGCGAGACTGCAGGCTCGGATTTCTTTTCCACGAGAGTCGCCGGACTTTCAGACTGCTTCGATACTTGGGACGATTCGCTCTTCTTCTTCGTCTCGCTCGACGTTTCCGCCGCGACCGCCGCGACGACGACAGGCTCGATGATCACCTCAGCGACGGGCTCTTCGCGAACCGGTTCTGGCACAGCCGCGGGAGCCGCAGGCGAAGTCAGCCGCTCGCCGATTTCTATCGCGCTCTGCGGCCGAGCTTCCGGGTTCTTTTCCAAGCAAGCCGCGATCGTCTTTTGCCAGGATTCCGGGAAGTCTGCGCCACGCTCGCTGGTCGCTTGCGGCAGCATCGTTTGAATTTGTGACGCCAGATCTTCGCCCAAAAACGGCACCCGCCCGGTCAGCGCTTCAAACAAGAGCGTGCCCACCGCGTAGATGTCATCCAGCCGGGTCGCCGGCGCACCAGCGAGCTGCTGAGGGCTGCGGGCCGCCAGCCGCGCATCGGCCTTTCCGCTGATCCGCGCGACGGCATCAGCGATCACCCGACTGATGCCAAAATTCGTGACCAGCACCTTTCCATCTTCGCCGAGCAGGACCTCCGCCGGCGAAAGGTCGCGATGCGTCACATTGATCTTGTGCGCATCGTCCAAGGTTTGAAAAAGCTGGCTGAGCCAAGGCTGGAGATCCCTCGCCGGGAGACCCTCATTTTTCGTTTCCGAAAGCTTCGCGGCCAGCGATTCCCCCGCAAACGCATCCATCGACACCGCAGCCCAATCGCCTTCCTCCACGAGATCATAGACGCGTAGAATGTTCGGATGAATGAGCTGCCGGGTCCGCTTAACCTCCTGCCGCAGTCCACTCATCGCTTCCGCGTCGCCGACGAGGGCGGTCGGGACAAAATGAAGCGACACCTCTTTGCCGAGGACGTCGTCCACCGCCAGCCAGATCTCCGGCCCCACGCCTGAATCGAGTCGCCGCGTCAGCCCGTAGCAACTGGCGAGTTTTTGCCCTTCGGTGAAGCGGGCGCTGGGCGGGGAGTCACTTTTCTTGGAGTTGTTTTTTTTCATGGTTGCTAGAGAGAGATAGAATGGAAGAGCTTGCCTAAGCTAAAATTCGGCCAACGTGCTGAGAATGTCCTCAGCCACTCGCCAACTGGTTCTCAAACCTGTTAGCGACTTGCCAAATTTCTGCCAATGGCAAAAAACCAGCTTCCTCTTGCGGCGCGGTTCAAAGCAACGCTGAAATAGTGAAAATAGTTGTTGCCTTTCAATTTTAACCCACCATAATTACTTATTATTACCATAATTTGAATCCACCCCGACAAATCAAAACTTTTTGATTCCCATTCCGCTTCACTTCCTGTAAACCAAAAAAATCTATGAAGACCACAACCATCGCGTCGCTCGTTACGGCCGTCTGCTCCACCCTCGCTCTCGCAGCGGAAGGTGACCCTGCAGCCAAGCAACTCCAAGTGTTCCCAAAGAATTTCGCCCGCCAGCATCTCGGCGCGAACCTCTTTGTGTTCAATCCCGCCAATCAAACTTTTGTCCCGACCGAAGCCGCCGCAGCTTGGCTGGACGATGACATCTCCACCGGGTGGCCCGTCACGGCCGGTAAACAGAATTACCTTATCGCGCTGCCGGAGCCGGAAATGATTTCCAATTTCAGCGTCTCGTCGCGGCCAGCCGTTGGCACCGTCTCGATCTTCGCGGGCGACGAACCCGCCGCACCCGGAGCAAAATCCTGGACGCCCCTCGCGCAAAACATCCCGTTCGATTCGATCAATGAGAAGAAACTGGCGAAGTCCTTCAGCCGCTTCGCGAAATATGTCCTCATCCAGACCGACATCGCCGATCCCGGTCCGCTTTTCAGCCTCTACCTCTATGGTGAGAGACCCGCCGTGGACTACAACCTGCGCAAACGCGAGACCGCCATCGACGCGCGCGCCATCTTCGGCCAATACGTCAACAACAAGACCGCTTTCAATTTGAACGGCCTCTACGCTCAAGGTCGCGTCGCCAGCGCCAACTCACCCGACGGTTTCCTGCCGTGGCAGAAAGGCATCGATGACAACCCCGAGAGCGCGCTCACCCTCAGCGCCTCGACCAGCGAGTCCGGCGCGGTCATCACCTACAATGGAACGCAAACCGTCTCCCGCGTCGCGGTGCTCGCCGACGGCGCACCGAAAGGCAAACTCGAATTCTTTGCCGTCAGCGACCCAGGCCAGCCCGCGAGCGCCACACCTGTTTCACTCGCAGGCCTAGTCCCGGCCGCCAGCATCGTGTTCGACGGAACCAATTCCCGCACGAACATGGATTTCCCCGCCGTGCAGGCGGGCAAACTCGCCGTGCGCTGGACACCAGCGAACGCCACCGACACGCTGACCATCCGCGAACTCAACACGTTCGGCGCGCTCTCCCTCAACGATTCGGAAGTCGGCCTGCGCCCCGAAGTTGTTGCCGGCTTCAGCGGCGGCGAAGGCAAAGACGCCAAAGCGATTGCGGAAGGCCCGCTCGATCCCAAAGATTCGAAGGGGCCGATCATTCCGATCGCCCAGGGGCCCAATCCTTACCTGCCCGGCGCCCTCGGCTTCCCGCCGAACCTCAACACCCAAGGCCTCCCGAACATTCCTAAAGCGCCCACTCCGGCCAGCCCGTAGTCTGCGAAAGCGATCGTCTTCCAAAAAACGCGAGCCTCACCGCTCGCGTTTTTTGTTGCCCGCCCACCCCGTCGCGCACTTTTCGCCTGACAACCCGCCACCCCACACCCGACACTCCCCGCCCCATGTCCTCTCAATTCGGCCACGCCTTCCGCATCTCCACCTGGGGCGAATCCCACGGCGGCGGCGTCGGCGTGGTCATCGACGGCGTCCCGCCGCGCCTCGCGCTCACCGAGGCCGACATCCAGCGCGACCTCGACCGCCGCCGCCCCGGCCAGAGCGACATCGTCACCCCGCGCGACGAAGCCGACACCGCGCGCATCCTCTCCGGCGTCTTCGAGGGCCGCACCCTCGGCACCCCCATCGCCATCAATGTCACCAACCAGGACGCCCGCCCCGAGGCTTACCGCGAGATGGAGACCGCCTTCCGCCCCTCGCACGCCGACTACACCTACCAGGCCAAATACGGCATTCGCAACTGGCAGGGCGGCGGACGCGCCTCCGCCCGCGAGACCATCGGCCGCGTCGCCGCCG
>JAYWEB010000340.1:0-8609 GCA_043779575.1 Chthoniobacter sp.
TTGAAGGTGATGACACCCGGCTCATCCCAGTGGCGGGCGAGGGCTTCGCTATTCGCGAGGAGGAAAGGGAAGCTCATGGACACAAAACGAAACGAGCCGCGGGTGGAAAACCCGCGGCTCGAAAAAGGATCGGAAGCTCGGGGCTACCAGCTCGATTTCGTGACGCCGGGGATCATCCCGTTCGAGGCGAGTTCGCGGAAGCTGATGCGCGAAAGCTTGAAGCGCCGGATGAACGCGCGCTTGCGGCCGGTGGCCAGGCAGCGGCGGCTGAGGCGGGCGGCGCAGGCATTGCGGGGGAGGGCGGACAGGCCGACATAGTCGCCCTTCTTCTTGAGTTCAGCGCGGATGGCGGCGTATTTCGCCACCGTCGCGGATTTGCGTTTTTCACGTTCGAGCCAGCAGGTTTTTGCCATAAGTTTTAGGGCGCGGAAAGTAACGGGGCGGATGGGCTTTGCAAACAGTTTTTTTGCCCCGTAGCGCAAGCCTCCGGCTTGCCGTAGCGCAGCGCTTCCAGCCTGCCTCGTGCGCGGCGGCCGGGAGCGTATCCGTCCTCGCGGCACCCCGGAGGCAGGCGGGACGCCTGCGCTACGGGGCCGGGCTACTTTGCGAGCTGCGCGTCGTGCCAGCGGCGGAGGGTGACGAGCGCGGCGCACGCGCCGGCAAAGGCGAGGGCCATGTCCTCCTGAGTGTCCCACGGGTCGCCCTGCGTGCCGAGGAAGGAATCGGCGGCCTCTTTGCTCGTGAGGGCGACGAGCCACTCGACGAGTTCGTAGCTGGCACTGATCGCCCCGCAGATGCAGACGACGAGAAACGGCAGCCAGCCGCGCCGCGCGAGGACGCCACGGCGGAGCATGATCTCCCGCGCGATGATCGCGGGGACGAAGCCCTGCGCGAAATGGCCGAGCCGGTCGTAGTGGTTGCGCGCAAGGTGCAGCGCGTCCCTTACCCAGTCACCGAGCGGCACGAGCGCGTAGGTGTATCGGCCGCCGACGCAGAGGATGACCATGTGCAGCGCGATGAGCGTGAGCGCGAGGTCGGTGAAGCGAAAACGCCGCCACGTCCCGGCCAGCGCGAGCAGCCCGACGATCGTGGGCGCGACTTCCAGCCACCAAGTGAGCCGGTCGCGCGGGGCGATGCCCGACCACGCGAGCACGCCGAGCACGGCGGCGAGAAGCGCGAGATGAAACGGGCGGGCGGGCGGCACGCGCGGCATGGTGCGCGGTCGCGCGCGGCGTGGCAACGCCGGAGGATTTCAGATTGGCAAGCGCGGGCGGCGCGCTATTTTCCGCGGCATGGATACACCCACGCCTCCTCTCCCCGCGACCACGGCCAGCCAGCCGACCAGCGAAGAACGCACGCTCGCCATGCTCGCACACCTCATCACTTTCATGAGCAGCTTCATCGGGCCGCTCGTCATCTATCTCGTGAAAAAAGACGAGAGCGCCTTCGTCGGGGACCAGGCGAAGGAGGTGCTAAATTTTCACCTCAGCGTGGTCATCTACGCGATCATCGGGGTCCTCAGTTGCTTCATCCTCATCGGCTTCGTCCTGCTGCCCGCGCTCGGCGTGTTTGTGCTCGTGGTGACGATCATGGGCGCGCTCGCGGCGTATGAAGGCAGGGCCTTCCGCTATCCGCTCTGCATCCGCTTCCTGTGAGCCGCGATGCCTGAGCTCGCGGAGGTGGAATACTACCGGAAGCAATGGGACGCCGGGCTGCGGCGGCAGGTCGCGCGCGTGGCGCTGCACGGGGAGAAGCGGCTCTTTCGCGGCGGCGACGTGGCGCGGCTGGCGGAGCGGATGCCGGGCGCGAAGCTGCTCGGCTCCGCAGCGCAGGCGAAGCAGATGCTCTTCCGCTTTTCCCGCGACCTGTGGCTCGGCGTGCATCTCGGCATGACGGGCAAGCTGCGCACCGAGCCGCCGGATTTCGCGCCTGGCCGGCACGATCATCTGGTGCTCTTTCAAAAGCGGCACGCGCTCGTCTTCAGCGACCCGCGGATGTTTGGCCGCGTGCTCTTTCACGAAGGCCGCGCGGTGCCCGCGTGGTGGGCCGCGCTGCCGCCGGCGGTGACGGCGCCGGAGTTCACGCCGGAGCTGGTGCGGGCGTTTCTGCAAAAGCGCGCGCGGCTGGCGGTGAAGGCGGCGCTGCTCGTGCAGAGCGCCTTTCCCGGCGTGGGCAACTGGATGGCGGATGAAATCCTCTGGCGCGCAAAAATGGCGCCCGGCGCGCTCTGCGGCACGCTCACGAAAGCGCGCGCCGCCGCGCTCTGGCGCGAGGCCCGCGAAGTCTGCGCGGTGGCGATGGCGACCGTGGCCGTGGATTTCTCCGACCCGCCAGACGACTGGTTTTACCATCAGCGCTGGACCGCCGCCGGCCGCTGCCCGCGCGACGGCGGCGCGCTCCGCACCGCGACCCTCGGCGGACGCACCACGCGCTGGTGCCCGCGCTGCCAGCGGTGACCGGCGGCTCTTTCCTCGATTCCCGCCCACCCTCGCCCGCTGGGAATTGCGTTCAGAATGACGGGCGGTTTTTCGAGCCGAGCCACTATCCGGGCAAGCTGGGGCTTGCACGGCGGAACGCCTGCGTCTTTGGTAGCGGCCCATTTTTTCCGCCTATGAAAGTCTCCCTCAACTGGCTCCGCGAACTCGTCGATATGCCGCCGAGCGTGCCTGCCCTGGTCGATCTGCTCACGCTGGCCGGCGTGGAGGTGGAGGGCGTGGCGACGACGGGCGTGGCGATTGCCAATGTGGTCGTCGCGCAGATTCGCGAGAGCGCGCCGCATCCGAACGCGGACCGGCTGAGCGTGTGCCAGGTGGACGACGGCTCGGGCGCGGCGCGGCAGATCGTGTGCGGGGCGAAAAATTACGCCGTGGGCGACAAGGTGCCGCTGGCGCTGCCGGGCGCGGTGCTCGGGCCGGATTTCAAAATCAAGGTCGGCAAACTGCGCGGGGTGGAGAGCCAGGGGATGCTGTGCAGCGCGGAGGAACTCGGGCTGCCGAAAGGCGCGGACGGGCTGCTCATTCTGCCGGCGGAAGCGCGGGTCGGCGCGCCTTTGGCGGAGCTGTTGCCGGGCGATACGGTGCTGGATCTGGAGATCACGCCGAACCGCGCCGACCTGCTCAGCCACCGCGGCATCGCGCGCGAGATCGCGGTGCTCACGGGGAAAGCACTGCGCCGTCCGCGCGGGGACGCGGTGCGGGAAAGTTTCGCCTCGGAAGCGATCGACGTGACCGGCGGGCAGTGCCGCTTTTACAGCGCGCTGAAGATCGGCGGCGTGCAAGTGGGGCCGAGCCCGGAGTGGCTGCGGCGCAAGCTGGAGGCCGTGGGGCTGCGCGCGATCAACAACATCGTGGACATCACCAACTTCGTGATGCTGGAAACGGGGCAGCCGCTGCACGCCTTCGACGCGGACAAACTCGACGGCGCGATCCGCGTGCGGCTGGCGCGCGAGGGCGAGGAGTTTCTCGCGCTCGACGGCAAGACCTACCGGCTCGGCCCGCAGCATCTCGTCATCGCCGACACCAGCCACGCGCTGGCGCTCGCGGGCGTGATGGGCGGCGCGGCTTCGGGCGTCACCGCCACCACGCGCCACATCGTTTTGGAAAGCGCGCACTTCGCGCCGACAAACATCCGGCGCACCTCGCGGCAGCTCGGGTTGTCGAGCGATTCGAGCTACCGCTTTGAGCGCGGCGTGGATCTCGCGGGCGTGCTCCGCGCCGCGCAACGCGCGGCGGCGCTGATCGCCGAACTCGCCGGCGGCACGCGCGGCGAGCTGGGCCTCGGCATGGAAGGCGACGCGCCGCTCGGCTTCGACCCGGCGCAGACCATGAGCGACACGGACGAGCCGGTTTTCACCCACACCGTGACGCTGCGCCCGGAGCGCGTGGCGGCGCTGCTCGGCGTGGAGGTGCCGGGCTCGGAGATCGACTCCATCCTGACCGGCTTCGGCCTCGCGAAGACAGACGCGGGCTGGGCCGTTCCGTCGTTCCGCCCGGACCTGGCGCGCGAGGTGGACCTCATCGAGGAAATCGCCCGCGTCGTCGGGCTCGACGCCATCCCCGCGCGCATGCAGGCGCAGTTCGCCGCCGCCAGCAACACCGACCGCGCCTACGACCGCGCGATGACGCTCCGCCGCGCACTGGTGGCGCACGGTTTCGCCGAGGCCCGCACCCTCACGCTCATCGGCGAGAAAACGCCCGGCCTCGCGCTGACTCACACGAGCGCGGAAAACCTGCGCCGCGTGAAAAACCCCATGAACGACGAGCAGGCCATCCTCCGCCCCGGCCTGCTGCCCGGCCTGCTCCAGGCGCTCGGCGGCAACGCGCGCATCGGCGCGAAAACCGTGCGCCTTTTCGAAATCGGCCGCGTCTTCTCCGCCCTGCCGCCGGAGGAATTCACCCACCTCGCGCTCGTCCTCAGCGGCCCGCTCACCGAGCGCTCGTGGCGCGGCGGCGAGAGCGCGGAGGCCGATCTCTTTCATCTCAAAGGACTCGTCGCCGCCGTGCTCGGCGCCGACACCACCTTCGCGCCCGCCCCAAATCCCGCGCTCGCCCTCGCCCTCGCCGTCCACGTCGGCGGCCGGCCCGTCGGCTGCGCCGGCCAGCTCTGGCCGAAAGACGCACGCGCCCTCGACGCCACCGCGCCCGTGCTTTTCGCCGAGATCGACCTCGGCGCGCTGCCCGCCGCGTCCACCGCCGGGCGCTGCCGCGAAATCCCGCGCTTCCCCGCCACCGCGCGCGACATCGCGCTCCTCGCCCCGCTCACCCTCGCGCATGCGGAGATCGAGTCCGTCTTGCAAAAGGCGAGCGAACCGCTGCTCGCGGGCGTCGAGCTGTTCGACGTCTTCACCGACCCCACCGGCGCGAAGATCCCCGCCGACAAAAAGTCGCTCGCCTATTCCCTCACCTACCGCAGCCCCGAGCGCACCCTCACCGCCGACGAGGTGAACACCGCCCACGCCCGGCTCAAAGACCGGCTGAAGAACGGTCTGGCGGTGAGCCTGCGCGAGTAGGCTCAAGGTAAGTTGGGCTTGAAAGGGCGTCTAAAAAATCGTCCGCGCCTGCTCTTTCTCCTGCTCTTGCTCTTGCTCCTGCTCTTGCTCCTGCTCCTGCTCTTGCTCCTGCTCCTGCTCCTGATCTTGATCTTGATCCCTTCCCCGCTGTCGAAGGATCAAGATCAAGATCAGGAGCAGGAGCAAGAGCAGGAGAAAGAGCAAGAGCAGGATGACTTTTCAGACGCCGGCGCGGTTTCCAAGCTGGGTGGCGTCTGGTATGGAGCGTCACCGCCATGCACCCGAGTCGCTTCATTTTTCTCGTCCTGCTCGGGTTGGCGGGTGCTCGGGAGGCTCACGCGGCGCGACCGGCGGGGTTGGAAATTGCGTGGCCTCGATTGGATTCGCCGGATCGTTTCATCCGCGAGGCGGCGCGGCGGGCGATCATCGCGCAGCCTTTCGATTCGTGGAAAAATCGCGCGCTCGGCGAGACGCGAACGCGCGCCGCGCTGGAGGCGCTGAGCGCGCTGGTGGAGGCCTGCCCGCCGGCGCAGGCCGAGGCGCTGCGTCCGCACGTTTGCGAAGGGATTGCGACCCTGCACATCGAGGGAATGAGCGCGGCGCAGCGGCTCGCGGCGGTGCGGCTGACGCGCCGGGTTTTCGCCCGCCTCGGCGGACCGAGCGCCGACGAACGCGGGCAGATGACGGATTTGTGGACGCGCTTTCTCCCCGCGCCAAGCGGCACCGGAGCCGATGAACGGCAATTGGAAAAATCGCTCCGCGCGCTCCTGAAATTCCTGGCCCCGCCGGACGCCGCGCAGAAGTGAGCGCAAGATGGCGGCGGTGGCGGCGCGTTAAAAAAAAGGCCGTCATGCTGAGCGGAGTGGCGGGAGGCTTTGCGACCGTCACGCAGCGAAGCATCGCTGACTCTAAACGGGCGGAGGCGGTGGGCGGGAGTGGCGTGCGCATCCCACCAGACCGCCTCCGCCCCGGCGCTGTCTCGCGGACTCGGCTCTTCACTCCGTTCAGAATGACAGCGTTGTTTTTTCCCCAAGACAGCCGCACCGAATAATCCGTGCTCGTCCCCGGCCCGGCTTTCTGGGACCAAAGGTGCCGCCATGAGCATGAACTGGAATCAACTCCTCTGCGCCGAGCGGCTCGGCCGCACGAGCAAGCCACGCCCACACGATCCGGCGCGGTCGGAGTTTCGACGCGACTCGGACCGGCTGACCTTTTCCACGGCGTTCCGGCGGCTGCAGGACAAGACGCAGGTCTTTCCGCTGGCCGACAATGACTACGTGCGCACGCGGCTCACGCACTCGCTGGAAGTCGCCAGCGTGGGGCGCTCGCTCGGCGCGCGGATCGGCGCGCTCATCGCCCAGCGGCACGGGCTGGCGCAGCACGGCTCGGAGTTTGGGGAAATCGTCGCCGCCGCCGGGCTGGCGCACGATCTCGGCAATCCGCCGTTCGGACATTCGGGCGAAGACGCGATCCGGCATTGGTTTCAAACTTCGCCCGTCGCGGCGGTGGCGGGCGCGGAACTGGACGCGGCGCAGCGGGCGGACATCGAGCGCTACGAGGGCAACGCGCAAGGCTTCCGGCTGATCACGCGGCTGCAAATGCCGGACAACCCCGGCGGCCTGCAGCTCACGCACGCGACGCTCGGGGCGTTCACGAAATACCCGCGCGAGTCCGTGGTGCCCGACGGCCTGCCGCGCGGGGCGAGCGGGAAAAAATTCGGCTTTTACCAAAGCGAGCGCGCGCACTTCGCGAGCGTGGCGGAGCATTGCGGCCTGCTCCGCCGCACGCCGGACGCGGCGTGGTGGGCGCGGCATCCGCTGACGTTTCTCGTGGAGGCGGCGGACGACATTTGCTACCGGCTCGTGGATTTCGAGGACGGCCTGCGCGCCGGGCACCTCCGCTACGGCCAGGTGCGCGACGCTTTCCTCGCGCTCATCCCCGCGAAGCAGCATCCGCGGCGGCTGCGCGAGGCGCACGACGACACGCGCCGCGTGCAGATCCTCCGCGCCGTGGCCATCGGCGCGGCCATCGACGAAGCGACCGCCGTTTTCATGGCGCACGAACCGCAGATTCTCGCGGGCCATTTCGACCAGCCGCTGATCGACGCCGGCCCCTCGCGCGCGGTCTGGGAGAAGATCATGCAGCGCTCGCGCAAGACGATCTACAGCACCGCCCGCGGCGTGGAGATCGAGGCCGCCGGGTTCGCGGTGCTCGGCGGGTTGCTCGACGATTTCGTCTCCGCGCTCAACGACCTCGCGGCCCGCGGAAAAAAAGCCGCCGCCCGCAGCCACAAGCTCCTCGCCCTCGTCCCCGCGGAGAGTCTCGCGCGCCAGCGCACCGCCCCGCGCGATCCCTACCTGCGCCTTTTGAAGATGCTCGATTTCGTCTCCGGCATGACGGACACCTACGCCGTCGCGCTTTACCGCAAAGTCCGCGGCATCTCCCTCACCGGCCGCTGACCGGGGAAAGCGGCGTCCTCAAGCGCGCGGCAAATTCGCGAGTCCGGGCGGGCACGCATCCTGCACTGCGAGGAGGGAAAGCAACCTCGCATCCAATTATGAAAACCACCCTCCTCCTGCTCGCCACCGCCTCCGCTCTCACGGGGTGCGCGGGCGTCAAAGTCGCCAAGACGGACATCGCCACCGGCGCGACTGATCCGAAGGCGATCTACATCCGCACGTTTGCCGATGAGGCGCAGTTCCGCGGGCGGCACGGCCATGACGGCGAGCTGGCGATCCGCCAGGCGCTGGCTCCGGCGGAATTTTCCAAAGCGCTGAAGGAAGAGCTGGAGAAGATGGCTCCCGCGCGGGTGCTGGCCGAGGGCGAGACGCCGACGGTGGGCTGGCTGGTGGAGAGCAATCTCGAAGTCGTGGATGCGGGCTCGCCGTTCTGGCGCGCGGTCAATGGTCCGCTCGGGCCGGGCCTCGGCTGTTCGAAAATCCGCGTCCATGTCCGGGTGCTCGCCGCGGGGGCGCAGCGCCGCGGGGTGGATGACAAGGACGCGAGCAAGGGCGCCGCGGGCAATGTGCTGTATGAATTTGATCTCGCGGGCGGCAGCCGCGGGCAGGGCGGCTCGGGTTCGACCTATGCGCCGGGCCTCGGCTATGCCACGCCCTTTGACTACAAAAATGCCGCGGAGCGCGTGTACATGGCGTTGAGCGTGGATCGGGGTCGGACGGGCGGACGAGCGACGGCATCGGTCCGGTAGAAAACGATTGTTGTTGGGTGGTAGCGGGAGGGCGGGCTTCCGCCGGGACTGGGCGAACTGCGAGTCGCCGCGCGGCTGGAAGCCCGCCCTCCCGTGTTTTTTGGGTGAACCGTGGGCGGTTTCCGGCGGGTTGAAAGCGGGTGGCAGTCCGGTTGGAAAAAACGCCGTCATTCTGCACGAAGGTCAGGAGGGAATGGCACTTAAATAAGGGCGGTTTGGGATGAGTTTACTCTGCCGGGATTTTCGCTGCTGTGTCTTGCGGGAAATTCCAGCCCCGCCGCTCAACCAATGTGCCATTCCCATTTGAGCCTTTTCCTTTGGGGTTCGCGCCAAGGACGCAAAGAACGCCAAGGAGGAGGGATGAAACAAAAAAACCTTGGCGAGCTTGGCGAC
>JAYWEB010000341.1:0-3472 GCA_043779575.1 Chthoniobacter sp.
TTGTCGCGGATGGTGCGCGGCGTCCAGTCCATGCGGCGCAGTTCGTCATGCACAGCTCCGCGAATGTGCAGCGTGGCAAATGAGGGAAACGTCGCCCCATGCGCGGGATCGAATTTTCGTGCGGCCGAGAGCAGCCCGTTGAAGCCGACGCTGTAAAGGTCGTCCATGTCCAGCACCGCCGGGAGAAAGACCCGCATCCGGTCCACGGTCGTTCGCACGAGCGGCAGATGGCGCTCGATCAGCGTGTCTTCATTGATGCCGGAGTGATAGGCGCGCAGCGCCTGGGCGGGATGAGATGGTGGGGCGGTGACGGTGGCAAACATGCTAGGAGTTATCTTGGGATTGGGCCTCGTATTGGGCCTTGGCTCGTGCCGCCATCAGGGCGACGTGATCGCGGATCGAACCCAGCACGACGAAGTGCAACCCGCGGAAAATCATGGCTCCGACACAACAGCCGATGGAGGCGTCGCGCAGGGCGTAGGAGAGGGCGTTGCCCGCATGGAGACTGGCCGCCACGGTCAGGACGAAGCCGCAAAGGCCGCCGATCAGCAGGAAGAATTTCATTGGACCACCGCCGATTTAGCAGCTTGCAGACCAACCTCGGGAAACGTCCGCGCGAGGACCGCATCGAAGACGTTTTCTTCCAAATCACCTGCGATGTTCGGCCCCGTGCCGAGGAAAAGCGGAGTCAGTTGATGGTCGAGGAGAAACTCCCAGAGCTTGCCCCACTGCGTGAGTTCATCGAGATGCGAGAAGACGACGTGCGTGCCACCCGCGCGGCCCGCAAAGGCAAAGGCCCGCTTGATCAGTTCCGGATCATACGCGGCGTTGATGACGATGACCCGGCTGGTGACAAACAGCGGCCCGAGCGCCTCCGTCAGCGGGGCCACGTCGTCATCGCCACCCGGCACGATGCCCGGCACGTCGATGAAGAGCGACTCGTCCGGTCCGAGCGTGGGAACGTCGGGAATCGAGCGGGCGCACGGCACACCCAGCGCCTCGCAGAAAACCGCCAGCGCGTCTCCGGGATTGGCACGTTCGAGATCGAGTTTGAGGACTGCACTGCGCTTTCCGCGCACGAAGACCTCGCTGGCCAGCCATTTGCAAAGCGCCGTGGTCTTACCCACGCCGGGGCTGCCGATAAAGGCGACGCGGTTCCCAAGGCTCCGGCGCTGGATGGCGTCAAAATCCGCACGCAGGTTCATCCCCACCCGCAGCAACGCGCGCTGGCGCGGGATTTTTTCCAGTTCGCTCCAGTCGGGTCGGCTCTGCAGCCCGGCCAGCATCTGGGTCGAAAGCCCGCCCGCGCGCAGCAACCGCGCCAACCCACTGAGCCGAGTCTCCGGCGGAATCTCCGCGAGCGGCGCGGGTGCGGCCACCGGCTCCGGCTCCACCAGGACCCCACCCACTTCCGCTTCCTCGTCACTCGCTTTCTCCGGCGGGAGCGCGACCTCTTCGGCCATTTCTGCGATCACCTCCAGCTTCGGTGCCTGGAGAAAGCGCGCCAAGCCCGTTCCCTCGACCTGCCGCACGGAAACAACTTTGGCCTTTCCCTCGAAGCGGTCGCGCAAGACCGCGACGGCCTCCTCGGCAGAGCTAACGATAAAGCGGATGCGTTGTTGGTTCATAGTTATGCGGCTTTCTCAACCGGACGGAGCAAATGCACGGGCATCCCGATCATTCCGAAATTCTGAATCTCCGTCTGCGCCGGCAGCTCCTGATAGGACAGCACCACCAGTTTGGAGAGCGATGGCTCAAAGAACCGTCGGAAAGCGAGGCGCACCTCCGCCGTGGTCAGGATCACCGGCGTGAGCCCCTGCTCGGCCATCGCCGTCATGGAGCGCGATAGCTCGGCCACCAGGTGCTGCGCGGTTTGCGGGTCCATCACGAGGCTTACTTCAAACTGCGAGCGCTGCACTTTACTGACCAGGAGCTGCTCCAGTTTGGGATCCAAAGTCAGCGCTTTGACCATGCCCGGCTCGCTCTCGAAGTCCGCGACGAAATAGACGCCCAGCCGCTTGCGCACTTGCTCGGAAAGGTCGTCCGGGTTCTTCGACAGCGCCGCGAAGTCGGCGATGCACTCGAGGATGACCACGAGATTTTTGATCGAGACACCTTCGCGCAGGAGGTTTTGCAGCACCCGCTGGATGATGCCGACATTGACCAGGTCGGGGATCAGTTCGCTGACCAGCGTGGGGTTCTGTTCCTTCGCGTGATCCACCAGCGTCTGCACGTCCTGCCGGCTCAGAATAAGATGCGACGCACGTTTGATGACCTCGGAAAGATGCGTGATCAAAACCGATCCCGGATCGACCACCGTGTAGCCGTGCATCTCCGCGGCACGCCTTTCCTCATCGGCGATCCAGGTGGCGCTGATGCCAAACACGGGCTCGACCGTGGCGACGCCCTTGAGCGGCACCGGGCTGTTCGTCACATTCATCGCCAGCCAGCGTCCTTGCAGGATCCGCCCGCGGGCGAGTTCCTTGCCGCGCAGCAGGAAGCGATACTCGTTCGACTCCAGATCCAAACAGTCACGAATGGCAATCGGCGGCACAATGATACCCATTTCGCGGGCAAAGGTCTTCCGCACTCCGGTGACGCGGTCGAGCACATCGCCGCCATTCTTTTTCTCCGCGAGATGCAGCAGGCCGCTC
This sequence comes from Chthoniobacter sp., assembly GCA_043779575.1. Taxonomy (GTDB): domain Bacteria; phylum Verrucomicrobiota; class Verrucomicrobiia; order Chthoniobacterales; family Chthoniobacteraceae; genus Chthoniobacter. Next base: position 2,655 of record JAYWEB010000341.1, read on the forward strand.
CCGAGTTCGAGGGAGAAAATATCCACTTCCACCAGCTTCTTAAAGTCATCCGCGGGCTTCGCCGCCGGCTCTCCGGCGCCCGGTGCTTTCGCCGCCGCCGCGGGAGCCGTCTCCGCCAGTGCCGCAGCCTTGCGGGACTTACCCAGTGACCACGCCACGAAACCCGCCAGACCCCCGAGGATCAGGAACGGCGCGAGAGGCATCCCCGGCGCGACGCCGAAGAGCCCCAGCATGACCGCAGCGATGGCCAGTGCGCGCGGATAAAGCGTGAGCTGACTGCTGATGTGCGCGCCGAGGTTCGCGTCTTCGCTCGCACGCGTGACCAGAATACCCGCCGCGACACTGACCACGAGCGCCGGAATCTGCGCCACGAGACCATCACCGATCGAGAGCACCGTATATTTTTGCAGCGCATCCACCACCGGCATCCCCTTTTGCACGATGCCAATGACGAAGCCTCCAATCACGTTGATGAGCGTGATAAGGATGCCCGCGATGGCATCGCCGCGGACAAACTTGCTGGCACCATCCATGGCTCCGTAAAAATCAGCTTCCTGTTCAATTTCACGGCGGCGTTTTTTGGCCTCAGCTTCATTGATGGCTCCGGCATTTAATTCTGCATCGATCGACATCTGTTTGCCGGGCATTGCATCTAAAGTAAATCGCGCTGCAACCTCTGCAACCCGTCCGGAACCCTTAGTGATAACAATAAAATTGATAACAACTAAAATCGAAAAAATAATAAAACCGATAACATAATTATTGCCGACAATAACATTGGCAAAAGCCTGAATAACTCCGCCCGCCGCCTGTGGACC
>JAYWEB010000342.1:0-8564 GCA_043779575.1 Chthoniobacter sp.
CGCCTACAAACAGCAGCGCGACGCGATGCCCGACACCATGCGCCCGCAGCTCACCTTCATCCAAAACCTCGTCCCCCTCCTCGGCCTCGCCAGCCTCTCCCTGCCCGACACCGAGGCCGACGACCTCATGGCCTCCTACGCCGTCGCCGCCTGCGCCCGCGGCGATGAAGTCGTCCTCGCGACCAACGACAAAGACCTTTTCCAACTCGTGAACGACCGCGTGAAAGTCTATTCCACGAACAAGACCGACCTCGCCGCGCCCGCCGATTCCTTTGCCCTGCTCGGGGCCGCGGCGGTGTGGAAAAAGTGGGCCGTCGCCCCGCCGCAGATCGCCGACATCCTCGCCCTCGTCGGCGACAGCGCCGACAACATCCCCGGCGTCCCCGGCCTCGGCCCCAAAGGCGCCGCCACCCTCCTCGCCACGCACGGTTCGCTCGACGCCCTGCTCGCCGATCTCGACGCCGTGAAAAACGAGCGCATCCGCGAGAAGCTCAAAACCGCCCGCGCGCAGATCGAGCAAAACCGCGAAATGGTCCGCCTCGACCTCGACCTCCCGCTCCCCGCCGCGCTCGACGACATGACCCTCCGGCCACGTCCCGCCGAACTCGCCGTCGAGCTGGAAAAGTGCGAGTTCAAATCCCTCCTCGCCGAAGTCCGCGCCGAGGCCGCGCCCGCTCCGCCAGCGCCCATTCCGCCAGCGCCCGCCGCGCCCGCCCAAGGCGAACTCTTTTGAACCCGCAAACCGCACCCGACGATGGGCAATCGCTTCGTTCAAATTGAGCCGCCCTCCAAAATGCGGCGGGACTTCGCGCGGTGGGCGACTATTTTTTCCGCCATGAAAAGCGTCCACCTCCGCCGTTTCCTGCGCATCGCCGTCTGCCTCGCGGGGTGGCTGGCGGTGCCGGGCTGGGGTGCGGAGCCGGAGGGGAAGCCGATCTTCGATGGGAAAACTCTCGCCGGCTGGAAGGTCACGGAGTTTGCCGGCGGCGGGGAGGTCGCGGTGAAAGACGGGCAGTTGCATCTGCCGGTCGGCAACGATCTGACGGGCGTGAATTTCACCGGGGCGATGCCGAAGATGAACTACGAACTGGCGCTGGAAGCGCAGCGGATGGACGGCGGCGATTTCTTCTGCGGGCTGACTTTTCCCTGCGGCGATGCCAGTTGCACGTTCGTCGTCGGCGGGTGGGGCGGGGGACTCGTGGGGCTGTCGAGCATCGACGGCAACGACGCCTCGGAGAACGAAACGACGAAGTTTAAGAAGTTCGAGAAAGGGCGCTGGTATAAGATTCGCGTGCGCGTGACGGCGGCGAAAATCGAGGCGTGGATTGACGATGAGCAAATGCTGGACGTGGAGACGAAGGACAAAAAGATCGGCATGCGCTTTGGCGAAATCGAGGCCTCCAAGCCCTGCGGCATCGCCACCTTCCGCACGCACGGCGCGCTGCGCGAAATCAAACTGCGCGCGCTCGACGGGGCCGCGCTTCCGGCGCGCGCGGCGGTCCCGCCGGTGACGCCGGCGGCCTCACCGTCTGCGGCGGCCGGGGATAAAACCTACGCGCCGCAAGACCTCCCAGCCCTCCGCGCCGTGCTCGGACAGACGGTGAAAGTCGAGGGGACGATCGTCAAGCAGGGCGAGTCCAAGGACGCGAAGGTGCGCTATCTGAACTTCACCGAGAACTACAAGGAGAGCCTCGCGCTGGTCTTCATGGTCGAGAAAGGCGATGGCGATTTTTCCAAGGAGAAGCTGACGAACTACGTTGGCAAAAAGGTGCAGGCCACCGGGATGGTGGCGGACTACAAGGGCAGCCTGCAGATCGAGATCAGCGCGCTCGACCGGATCAAACTCGTGCCATGAAAATGGCGCGTGTGCTTTTTCTGAACGGGCTCGCGGCGTTGCTCCTCGGCACGCCCGCGATGGCTTGGGATGCCGGCGGGCACATGCTGACGGGGGAGATCGCCTGGCAGCGGCTGCGCCCCGAGGTGCGTGTGAAAGTGGCCGCGCTCGTGGCGAAACTCCCGCACGAATACAACGCGGGGCAGGCTTACAATTTCGTCACCGCACCCGCGTGGATGGACGACATGCGCTCCCTGCCGGCCTACCCGTGGGCGAAGCTGCATTACGTGAATTTGGAATACACCGCCACCGGCTCGCCGGTCGTCATCCCGCCGCCGCCGCACATCCTTTCCACCATCGGGGAATGTGTCGCCGCGCTGAAGGCGCGCGCGACGACCGAGGACCAGCGCGCCGAGGCGCTGGGCATGCTCACGCACCTCGTCGGCGATTTGCACCAGCCGCTGCACGCCACCGAATGGGGCGGCGACCGCGGCGGCAACGGCTACCTCATCATGGGCGTGCCCTTCAGCGATCTGCTGCCCAGGATGGTCGCAAACCTCCACACGTTTTGGGACAAGGCTTACCGTTTTGACACGCGCGGCGGGAAGGCTGTGGAAGTGTGGCGCGGCCCGGAGATCAAGGACCGGCCAAAGGCGCCGGGGCAGGGGATCATCGCCGAGCAGGCGCGCGAGCTGATGCTCCGCTTTCCCGAGACTGCGCTCGATCAGCTCGCGGAGCGCGGCGGGCCAGTCGCGTGGGCGCGGGAAAGTCACACCATCGGCTGCCTCGCCGCGTATCCCCAGCGGCCCTATCCCGCCGCCGACGAACCCGTGGCGCTGCCGCCGGAATTCATCGTCAAGGCCCGCGAAATCGCCGGTCAGCGCTTGACCCTCGCCGGCTATCGGCTGGGCAATCTGCTCAACGAGATTTTCGCCGATGCGGCGAAGCCGTGACGCCGCCCGCTGAGGGAGCCGCCGCTCAATCGCGGTGGTAGGGATGTCCCGCGCGGAGGGTGGAGGCGCGGTAGAGTTGTTCGAGCGTGAGGACGAGCGCCAGCTCGTGCTGGAGCGTGAGTTTGCTCAGCGCCCAGCGCCAGCCTGCGGCCTGCCGGAGCGCGTCGGTGTGGCCGTCGGCCCCGCCGATGAGGAACGCCAGATCGCGCGGCCCGTGCATCTCCCATTCGGTGAGTTTTTGCGCGACCGCGCGCGAGGTGACGTGCTCGCCCCGCTCATCGAGCACGACGCGGAACATCCCTTTCGAGCGTTCCAGCAGCGCCTCGCTTTCCGCCGCCTGCGCGCCGCTTTTCAGAAAGTGCAACTCCACCGGCACATAAGGCCGCAACCGCCCGGCATACTGCTCTACGCCAAGTTTGGCGAAATCCAGCTTCGGCTTGCCGATGACGAAAATGTGGAAGCGCATGCTCGAAGGGGGTCAGCCCCGGCTCCGCTTGGCCGGAAGCCGAATCACCGCACCATGAGATCGACGATCTCGCCGGGGAGCAGGTGGAGACTTTCCGGAACGGAAATCCCGATGGGCAGGCCAAGGGTCGGCGCCGGGCTGCTGGCGGCGGGGAGCAGGAGTGGATGGACTGGTTCCATCTGGGTGCCGATCGTCAGCACCGAGGCTGGGGCGTAGGCTTTGCTGCCAAAACGCGAGCGCACTTGCACGGGCATCCCGACGGCGAGACGAAACGAGCCGGGCTGCAGAACGTAACCGACGATGCGGTCGGAGTTGTGGGCGTTGATCGTGGCGATGGCCTCGCCTGCGACGACAGATTCACCCGAGTGACGACGGATGATGTCCACGGTCCCGTCGATGGGTGCGCGCAGGGTGATCGGGCTCATTTTGGCTTCCGCGAGGCGGAGCTTTTCCTCCTGCACGGCGATGGATGCCCGCAGAATTTCGAGCGGGCTGCCGGCCGGTGTCGCACTGCCTTGGTCATCCGGCCCGCTCGGGCCGAGGCTCGCTTCCAGATCGGCGACGAGCTTCGCGCGTTGCTCGATGTCGGCTTTGAGTTTGTCGCGGTTTCCTTTCAGTTGCTCGACAGCACTGTCGGAGTCGATTTTCCCCTTGGACAGCGTTTGGGCCCGGCGCAGCTCACTCTCGGCGAGTTCCAGCTTCACTTTCATGCCGGCGAGGCTGGCCCGGTGGTCCATCATGTCGAGGCGCAGGCGGTCATACTGCATGGCGTAGCGCGCCGGTTCGAGGTTCAGCTTCAAGAGCTGGATCTCGGCCTGGATGACGGCGAGCGAGGAGGCGAGCACTTTGGGATCTGTGGTGACGATCCGCCCCACGGGATCGCCCGCCTTCACGGCCTGCCAGCGCTCCAGTTTCAAATCCACGAGGAGCCCGGCCTTCGGACTGTTGACCACCACCAAAGTGGGTTCCACTTGCCCGACGAGGGACGGGGAATTGAGCTCGGTGAGCCAGAGGAAGCAAAGCACGACGATGGTCGCGCCGAAGACGAGCTTGGGCACGGTGCGCCGACGGTATTCCCGCCAGGCGACCTGGCGCGACTTGCGGATGACGGGGAGTTTTTCGAGAGGACTCATTTTAGACTTCTGATTCTTCCTCGGCCTTGAGGCTGGTCACCTTTGACACACCCTCCAACGCCCGCATTTCATTCATAAACTCCAGGACCCGATTCGGATCGCGCATGAGGATCCGGTAGGAAAGGTCCGCACCCTCGGTCTTCTCGTGGGCCCGCTGGCTGGCGCAAATGGTCTTGAGGCTGTGCCGGTCGAGCAGTTGGGTGACAAGCCCCAAGTCTTTGAGTGGACGCGACCACTGGAGGTTCAGGATCAGGTCAAAATTCTGGCGGGTGCCGAAACTGGTGAACCGGATGTAGAGAACGACCAGCGCCAGGAGGATGCCGCCGAGGATCGCGACGGGAAACCGGTGCGTGCCGCAGGCCATGCCCATGGCCAGCGCCCACAGGACGAAAGTGGAATCGAAGGTATCGCGGAGAATGTTGCGAAACCGCACGATGGAGAACACCGCCATCATGCCGAACGCCGTCACCAGATTGTTGTTCATCACGCCCATGACCACGGAAACGATGATGGGGATGACGATCAGCGAGTTGACGAAGGACCTTGAATAGGAAAGCCCGGAGTGCGTCGCCATGTACACCCAGGCGATCGCCTGTCCGATGACGAAAGCCAGCAGCACGCTGAAGAGCATCACCGGGATATTCAGCGGCACGCCGGCGTAGTCGCTGTGACTTAAAAATTCACTCATGGCGGGGTTGGGGAAAAATCAGGGATGCGCCAGGTATTGCTCGTCGCTGGCGGACGGAAAGAGGTCGTGGAGATTCCGGTCGGGCCGGATTTGGAAAGGAAGGCTGGCGAATTTTTCCAAGCCGGAAAGGGTGACGCCATCGGCATATTTGGCCGCCCCACAAGGGGTGAGATGAAAGACGCGCGTCATGTCACGAAACCAATCCGGGAAGCGATCGGTGAATTTCAACTCCAGGATGACCGCATGGCCGAAGACGTTGAACGGGTCGTCCATCCGGGTGGCGACTTTCGCCTCCGATTCCGGCTCACAAAGCACTGCGCGATCCAGCGTCACCCGCACGGTGTTGTTGTCCGGGCTGATCCACGCTTCGCGCACGTAGGCGACGTGGGCCTTGGGCTTCGCCGCGAGGCGGTTCATCAGGCGGCTGAACTCCCGGACGGCGGCCAGGCTGCGCGGGTGCTCATCGGCCATGTGCTCAGGGCAGGGCAACTGCCCGGCAAGAATCTGGGCAACGGCGTTGCGCATGACTCCGCCGCGCTGTTTCGCGATCACCTGGTCGATACGTCGCTTGATCTCGAACCAGACCGGAGCCTCCAGATCGTCGTCGTAAAAGCGGACCCGGAGTTTGAACCGGTTTTTATCGCCGTTGAGTGTCGTGTGGCGGAGATAGAGGTCGTCGGAGTCCAGGTAGATGCTGTGGACGGGGTAGGAGAGATTCGGCTTGCCGACCCCATTCGGGTCGCACTCCAGATAGCCGCTGACAAAATCCCGCACCGCAAGGGCCATGTTTTCGTCGATGCGGTATTTCAGTTCGAACCGCTGCTGCTGCATTTTGTCTTCAGGCATTTTTCGTTCAGGCGATAGAAAAAGGTCGATTGAGAACGAGCGGTGGAATGGACGAACTGCGAATTTTTGGCGGAAACAGGGGCGCGGAAGATGGGGGTTGTTGCGGTCGGGTGTCAAGTTCGGGTCGAAATGTGCGGCACGCTGGGAGCGCGGACTCTGGCGGGGTCGGTTGCGCGACGAGCGGGCGGAGAACGTTTGACGAATGCACGGGCCGCCCTTCCACTCCTCCCATGTTGAACACCCCGATTCTCCGTGTTGGTCTCGCTGTGGCTTTGGTCCTCGGTGGCATTCCGGTTCAAAGATCCGCCGCCTGCTGCGCCGTCACGCGCTCCAGTCGCTCGGTGGTCAATGCGGACCAGACCGTCATCATGGTTTGGGATGCGGAGAAAAAGACGCAGCACTTCATCCGGCAGGCTTCGTTCAAGAGCGACGCCGAGAATGTGGGCTTCCTCGTCCCCACGCCGTCGCGTCCGCAGTTGGAGGAAGCGGGCGACGCCGCCTTTGTCACGCTGCGGAAGATCACGGCGCCCATCGTGGAGGGGCAGAGTTTCGCGATCCCGTTGGGTTGCTCGGCCGCCGCCCCGGCCGGTCGGAATTCAGTTGTGGTCATTGAGAAAAAGCGCGTCGCCGGTTTCGATGCCGCCGTGCTCACGGCGGCGAATGGCAAGGATCTCGCGGAGTGGCTGCGCGATCACGGCTACAGCTATTCCCCGCAGGTCGCGGAGTGGGCGCATCCCTACGTGGCGGGCGGGTGGATGATGGTCGCGCTGAAAGTGGCCAAGCCGCAGGACGACAGACATGGCTTGGCGGTCAGCGCCGCCGCGCTGCGCCTGAGCTTCAAGACGGACCGCCCGCTCTTTCCCTATCGCGAGCCCGAGTCCGCGGTCGCGGCGAAGCAACTCGGAACGTCCCAGCGCCTGCTGCGCATCTATTTCATCGGCGAGGGACAGTATCGCGCGACGGTCGGAAACGACGGCGCATGGAGCGGTCGCGTGGCGTGGTCGGGCGACATCACCCGCCACCGCGCCGGGCTGCTGCGCGATCTCAAGCTGCCCGCCAGCACCGGCCCCGCGCAGTGGTGGCTCACCGAATTCGACGACCAGTGGCCGTACGCCCGCGCCGCCGGCGATGTGTATTTCACGCGCGCAGCCAACCGGAAAGTGACGCAGCGGCCCGCCGTGCCCGGCGGCTTCCAATGCGACGTCGCGCTCACCGGCTTTCTCGCGCTGGCCGCGCTGCGCCCGCTCCGCCGCCGCCGCGAGGGTTAGCCGGCTCAGCCGAAAATCCGCCGCAGATACTCGCGGCTCCGCGTGGCGATGACCTCGGGGCCTTCGTCGAATTTGAAAACCTCGACCGAAACGGTGCCGTCGTAGCCGGCTTCGCGGAGCGCGGCGGCGATGGGCGCGAAGTCCACATCGCCAAAGCCGGGGCCTTTGAGGTTGCGGTCGTTGGCGTGAAAATACGCGAACCGACCGGCGCTCTCGCGGATGATCTGCGGGATCGGCTGCTCCTCCGCGCACATCGCTTTCACATCGAGGATCACGGACATGGCCGGGCTGGCGAACTGCGCGGCGAAGCGGATCGCCTCGGCGGCGGTGTTGATGAAATTGGTTTCGTTCGGCGCGAGCGGCTCGAAGCAGATGACCACGCCGCGGTCTTCCGCGCGTTTCACGGAATCGCGAAATGTCTCCGCGGCCCAGGCCCACGCCTGCCCGTGGCTGGTGCCGTCGGCGACCTGCCGCTGCTTGGGCGAGCCGACGATGATGCGCGTGCCGCCGAGATCGGCGCAGCACTCCACCAGCTCCACGAAGTAGCGGGCGCTGCGCTGGCGCGTGGCGGCGTCGGGCGAGTTCAGAAACATGCCTTCCGCCTGCACCAGCACCCAATGCAGCCCGGAGATCCCGACGCCCGCCCGCGCCGCGCTTTCCCGAATCTCCGCGCGCTGCGCGGCCGGGATTTCCGTGACGCTCGGCGCGATGGTAAAGGGCGCGATTTCCACCAGATCGTAACCCGCGCGGGCGGCGTAGGCGAAGGTGTCGGGCAGCGTCCAGCCCTGAAAGATTTCGTTGCAGATGCCAAATTTCATCCGGCGACGATGCGCGGCTCAGGCGGTCGTTTGAAGCGGAATCGAAAACAGCTCGGCGACGATCTCGCGCGCGTGGCGGATCGGCAGCGAGTAGTGGCCCACGCCGGGCACGAGGCGGAAAGTGCAGGCCGGAATTTCGCGCGCGACAGCCGCCGCCAGGGCCGGCATGAAACTGCGATCTTCCGCGCCGTGCCAGAGCTGCACGGGCACCCGGACTTCGCGGAGTGGGAACCCCCACGGCGCGGCGTAAATCTGCGCGTCGGTGAAAGTGCCGAGCGCGGATTGCCGCCAACATTCCTGCATCGCGTTCACCGCCAGCCTGCCGGAGCCGGGGGCGGTCAGCGCGGCGACATCGCTCGCCGGGAGGAGAAAGCGCGCCCCGAGGCCGACGAGCCACGGCGGGGTCGGGATGCGCCCAAACGGACGAAGCACATGAAACAGTCCGCGCACCAACCCCGGCGACCACCGGTGCAGGCCGAGCAGCAGGCGATACGCGGGTTGCAGTCCGCGGGTGTCGCCGATCCCCGCGAGCTGCGGTGCGCCGCAGACCACGCCCGC